>CAZDRW010000651.1:0-2295 GCA_964507555.1 uncultured Desulfarculaceae bacterium | reverse complement strand
CCGGCAGGCGGTCATGGACCGGCCGACAGGCGGGTCATGGACCAGCCGACAGGCTGGTCGGCAATGACACAACCCCTTTTGTCTCAATATCTTGACATGATTTCTGGCCGCGTGCTACCGTGAGGGCCATCTCATCGTGCGGGCCGGACCGGGCACCGGCAAGACCCGGCTTTTGGTGCAGCGGGCGGTGGGACTCATCGATGAAGGCGTGGCGCCCGAAAAGGTGCTTTTCATCACCTTTACCCGCAAGGCGGCCGGGGAACTACGCGAACGCTTGGCCGCTTCCCTGCCGTCCGCCGGCAAGGTATGGGCAACCACTTTCCACGCTTTGGGCCACAAGGTTCTAGCCCAAGCCTCGGCAACGGAACCTGCCGTCATCGCAGAAGAGGCGCGCCAGGCTATCATCAAACGCATAGCCCAGACCGCCGGACTGAAGCCATCCGGGTTGGAACTTGCCATCAGCGCCCACAAGCAAAGCCTGGATCAAGAACCCGCGCCTGACTTGGCACCGCTGTTGACAGCCTATCAGGAGGATCTTGAGCAAGCCCAGGCAGTCGACTTGGACGACTTGGTGCGCGGCGCGGCGCTGGCGCTGCGGGCCGATGCAGGCTTGGCCAATGTTTGGCGGCAGCGTTTTGGCCATGTGCTGGTGGATGAGTATCAGGACGTTAACCAAGTCCAGGTGGCGCTTTTGCGGGAGTTGATAGGACCCGGCGCCCAGTTGGCGGCCATCGGCGACCCGGATCAGGCCATCTACGGTTTCCGCGGCGCGGACCGGCGCTTCTTCGCCCGCTTCGCCCGCGACTTTGCCGGCGCGGCCCAATTGGAGCTAAGCCAAAACTACCGCAACAGTGCGCCCATCCTGGCCGCGGTCCAGGGGCTCATGGAGCCCGAGCCAGACGCCCTGCGGCCTAGCCTCAAGGCGCTCGGCGCAGGAGGCCCCATGCCCACAATCGTCGCCCTGCCCTCGCCCGAGGCGGAAGCTAATTGGGCGGCAAACCGCATCGCGGCGCTCATCGGCGGGGTGGATTCGCGCCAGGTGGAAGGCCCGGGGCGCGATGCTTTCGGCGATTACGGCCCGCGCGACGTGGCGGTGCTCTACCGCCTGCACGCCCTGGCCCCCGTCCTGCAGCGGGCCCTAGAGCGGGCCGGGGTGCCGGTGCAGGTGGCCGGCCGCGCGCCTTTGGCGGAAACCGACCCCCTGGATTTCAAGGCCCAGCGGGTGAGCCTCCTCACCATGCATGCGGCCAAGGGGCTTGAGTGGCCGGTGGTCTTCGTGGTGGGGATTGAGCAGGGCCTCTTGCCCTATCTGCCCCCGGGCAGGCCTCCATCGCCCGCGGCCGAGGAACGGCGTCTTTTATACGTGGCCATGACCCGCGCCCGGCAAGAGCTTCATCTTTCCTTTGCCAAGCGGCGCACGCTTTTCGGCGAGGTCCGCCAGCACGGGCCTTCGCCCTTCCTGGCGCAGATGCCGCCGGGCCTGCTGCAAACCGAAAAGACTCGGACCCGCCAGCACAAGGCACGTCAAATGGGGCTTTTCACTTGAGGAACGCTTAGTCCTCGCGTAGCGATTTGATCTCTTTGACGGTTCTCTGGTTGAGAATTACCTTCTTGCCTTCCAAATCCCGGAAGGTATACGTCTTGGCATCTTCATCATACTTGGGCTCATCGTTGCTGACATAATTTTCGCCGCCCATGGTGGTAACACTGTAGTGGTTGGCGGCGCAGGCTGCGCCCAATAACATAGCTGCCAGCAAGCAAACCAAACCCAGCATCTTGCGCATCTTATTCTCCTGTCAGAGATGGTTGCCTTTAACAGCGGCCGTTTGTAGCGGCCACAAAAGCAGTTTAAGCCGGTTTGGCGAGAGACACCAGCCAGGTCGATCATATTTTATATAGCCCAATACCTTCAATACAACGGCGCAACTTGGCGGCGCGCACATGGCCTTGTGCCTCTATTCGTAGAGGTTGATGTGCTCGAGGCCCGGCTTGAGAAAAAAGGTGGACTGCTTCACCTTATCGGCGCGGGGACCGAAGGTAATCACGATCTTATGCGGGCACATCACCCACTCCAAGGCCTTCAGCTTGGGCAGCTCCACCAAGGGATCCACGGCAAAGGCGACCTGCACCTCGGGTGGATTGCTGTCTGGGGTTATCCCGACCAGGTCGAGGCGGTCGCGGGTGGATTTGGGTGGTTTCCAGGCCGGCAACGCCACCAGCCCCATTTGGCGCAAGGCCTCGGCCAATTGTAGTATGATCACTTGACGATCCACCTCTTCCTGGCGCATGGTCTGG
>CAZDRW010000650.1:0-2296 GCA_964507555.1 uncultured Desulfarculaceae bacterium | reverse complement strand
GCCGTATTGGCCGCAGCGCTCTTGGCGCGGAATCCAGACACCGTGTTGGTGGCGCCCTCAGACGTCAAGCGCCAAGCCCTAGCCCGGGAAGGCATTCAAGTCTCGGGCGCCCTGAATTTTCAGAGCCGTCCCCGCCGCGTCTGCGCCAGCGTTAGAGAGTTGGCCGCCTACGCTCCGGATGCCATCTTCATCTCCACCAAGACCTTTCATCTACCCGGGTTGCTGGATGAGCTCAAGGGAGTGGCCGGTCCGGATACGGTGTTTATAAGCACTCACAACGGCCTGGGCACCGAGGATCTGATCGCCGGGAGCTTCGGCGCCAAGGCGGCCATGCGCATGTCTCTGAACTACGGGGTGACTGCCACCGGCCCCTCCCGGGTTGAGGCGGCTTTTTTCAACGCGCCCAATCCCCTGGGAGTCTTGGACCCGTCCCGGGAGGAGTTTGGCCGCGAATTGGCCGCCACGCTCAGCGAGGCCGGCCTGGAGACCGAACTGGTTCCGGACATCAAGCTCCTGGTCTGGAAAAAGATGATCATGAAATGCACCATGGCCTCCATCTGCGCCGTGACCGACCGCACCATCAGAGAGGCCCTGGACTTTCCCCCCACCCGCGAGATCGCCGACAACTGCTTCCAGGAGATCCTGGCCGTGGCCAAGGCCAAAGGCTATGACTTGGGCCCGGACTACCTGAGCCATGCCATGGCCTATCTGGACAAGGTGGGGGAGCACAAGGATTCCATGTGCGTGGACATCGCCAATCACACGCGCACTGAAATTGATTTCCTGGGGGGCAAGGTGGTTGATTATGCCCGCCAGGAGGGAATCGACACGCCCTATTACAACGTGATGACCAACCTGGTCAGGTCGCTGGAGGACAGCTACCTGAACCGCTGAGATAAAAGGTGCGGCGATTCCCTCGACCGCCTGGGACAAAGCTTACGGCCATGGCCGAAATATTGTTAATCGATACCAACACGACGCCCTTCAACGAGGCCTTTCCAGTCTATCCCATCGGCTTGGACTATCTTCAGGGTTCCCTGGAGACGGCGGGCCAGGGACGGGCCCATATCCTGGACCTGACCCGGACGGGCGGGCCTTTGAATGGCGCGGGCATGGCTGGCCGGCGGGAACGCAGCTTGGAAATCTTGCAGCGTGTCTTGCGGGAGAGGCACTGGGATGTGGTGGGGCTCAGCCTGCGCAATATAGACTCCACCTATCCCATCGGGGATGGCGAGACCGAGCTTCATCACTACCTCCCCCAACTGCTGGACTATTGCGATTGTGTGGCCCGACACACCGGTGATGGTAGTAGCGTAATCCTAGGCGGTACCGGTTTTTCCATCATGCCGCAAGCCTTCTTGGCGGAACGCCCGGACCATTGGCACGGCGTGGTGGGACCGGGCGAAACCGCTCTGGTAGAGATGGTGCAAGCCCTGCAGGGCGGCGAAAATCCGCCGCGTTTGGTGCGCGGCCGAGTCGGCGCCTTGGGCAGTCTGCAGAACCGCGAACTCCTGGCCAGCTACCTGGAGCTCCCCCACGGCGAGGGGGTCTTCGGCCTGCGCAGCAAAACCGGCTGCGGCCAGGCCTGCGGGTATTGCCCCTACCCGGTAATCAATGGAGCCCGGCAGTCTTTAAAGAACCCCGCGGAGGTGGCCATAGAAGTGGAGCTCTTGGCCGAGATCCACGCCGCCCACTCCGCGCAACCGCCATTTCGCTTCATGATCGCCGATGACATTTTCAACCGCCCCCTGGAGCACGCCAAGGAGGTGCTGAAGGCCATTTTGGCGGCGGGCGCTCCACCTCAGTCCTGGCATGCCTATTTGGACCCGGCCAACCTGGACGAAGAATTCCTGGAGCTTGTCTGCCGGAGCCATGGTTGGCGCTCCTTGCAGGGACCGCCGGTGATGTTCTTTCCCCTGGACATCGAAAGCGGCTCCGACCGCATGCTTTCTCTCCTGCGCAAACCCTATGACCGGGCCGGCATCTTGGCGGCGGCCCAGGCCTACCGCAAGGTGAGCCGGCGCTGGGTGGAGGCCGGCCAATTGGAGGGAGCATTTTTGGGCATCCATCTTTTGCTGGGCTACCCCGGCGAGAACGAGGAAAGTATCCGCGAGACATGCCAGCTGATCAACCAGATTAGGCCCGAGCAGATCGCGGTTCAGCTGGGGGTGCGGGTCTATCCCGGCACTCCTCTGGCTCGCCAAACGCGGGGCGGGCTGTGGCAGGAGGAAAAGGACCTTTATCAGCCGGTGTTCGTGCAGATGGCCCAGGAGCAAGTCTTGGGCTGGCTGCGCAC
>CAZDRW010000649.1:0-2303 GCA_964507555.1 uncultured Desulfarculaceae bacterium | reverse complement strand
CCGCTCCACGCTCCCGGCCTGCCTGGCGACATGGATATCAATTCTGATCACAAGCACATGGGGCGCGCCCTGGAGTTGATCGGGTCCTGCCAGGGCAGGCCGGCGATCATAATGGAGGCAGGCGCATCCTTGCCCGCCTTGCTGGAACGCTTGGCCGGCAACCTGGGCGGAGCCGTTTTACTTGCCAGCGACGAAGCTCTGCCCCAGGTTTTGGAAGCGGGCGTGATCCCCACCGCGGCGGTAAGCACCAGGCCGGTGCTGGGACGCCTCTCCTGCTACTGCCATGAGGATCTGGAGCGGGTCCCCCTCATCGCCGAGGAGGTGGCCCACGCCCCCACCCTGCGCGCTCATCCCGGGCCGCGTTTTTTGTGTCTGGGCGCGCGTGGCACGGCCCTGGGCCCCTTGAGACCCTTGGCCAAATACTTCACCCCCCAGCATCACACCCTGGGCCGCCAAACCGAACTGGCTCTCATGATGGGCTGCAAGCCCATTGTTCTGGTGGGAGCGGATCTCACCGTGCCGGCCGGGCGGCTCCGCATGCCCGGCATGACCGGCGGAATGGTGAGCGCCGATTTGGACCAAGCCGCTGCGGCTTGCTCCCTGGGCCAAGTTCTGGCCCGGGCCGGCGCCACCGCCCTGAACACCTCGGCCAAGGGCCTGGGCCTGCCCGGGACCAGACCGGCGCTGGTGGAAGACGTGCTGGAACTGCTTAGCCCCGGCCAGCCATATGTCTTGGATGCGCTGGTCCAAGAACGTTGGCTAAGCCTTTCCGAGCTGTCGGCCTACGCCCGCGAATTGGCGGCGGCCACCGGAGGCGCCACCCGCCTGTGGCAACGGGCGGCAGCTCCCCTGGCCGACTTCCCACCGGCCGATCCCAAGGAAGCCAGCCCCTGGCTTACCGCGGCTGACAAGCTTTTCGTGGCCTTGGCCGAGCAGGCCGCCGCCGACCCCCTGCAGGCGGCCTATCTGGAGGGCTGCCTGGTGCGTGCCTTCCTACGCAGGCACCAGCTGGTATGCAACGGCCGCGAGCACGGCGTGAGCCTGCGCGAAGCCTGCCGCCAACTCAATCTGTGCTTGGGCGACATGGAGAACAAGGCCCAGTCCTTGGCCAGCGGGCTGAAACACGCCGCCAACACTCTTAACGAGTTGGCCGCCGCCATGTCCCAGGGCGACCAACGTTTCCTCTCCGGCTTTGCCCGGCGCATGGGACGCCCGGAGCCGGTCTAGTCACCCGCCAACAACTTGTCGTAATTATCTTCCATGCCATGTCGCCCGCGTCAGCGCGGCAGGTTCTCGATTAAGCTCCTGAACTTCTTTTGTATGCAGCTGGCCGTGGAGTTACCGTCGCCGCCGGCCGCCTGGCCGTTGGAAAGAATGAGCGTATCGTAGCCGTTAAGCCTGTACAGGGTGGCAGTGTAAAGGCCGTTGTAATTACCGCTGTGACCGATCATGCCGCGGTCACTCCCCACGCCCATGCCATAGCCTTTCTGGGGATCGCTTTCCATGGGCACAAAGGCGAACTGCTGGGCATGCATGGCGGGGCTGAGGAGGCTTCCGGCAATAAGGGCGTCGAGCCAGACCAGCATGTCATCCACGGTGGAGATCATGTCGCCCGCCGCCCAAAAACTTGAGGAATCCCAGTGAGTGGACACATCCGTAACTACCCCGTCCAGGTTCAAGTAACCCTTGGCATAAGGCGAGGGCATGCCTCCATCCACGGGCACCGAGGATCTCGCCATGCCTAACGGCGTCAGGATATGGTCTCTGATCGCCTCCCGAAATGATTTGCCCAAGGCCTTTTCTATGATCATGCCGACCAGGATGTAATTCACGTTGTTGTAGTCGAAACGGCTTCCCACCGGAAAGACCCGCCGGTTGGCAATGGCGACCAGCTCCATCGGTGGCCATTTGTACTGCGGTTCATTGGAGAATTTAACGCCCCACGCCGCGTTGGTATCGTAGTGATCCAGGCCGCTGCGCATCTGCAGCAGATTTCGTAAGGTAATTTCATTGCCGCTGATCAAGGCGCCGGGCAGCCATTTTTCCACCGTGTCGTCCAGCGAGGCCAGACCCCGGTCGCAAAGCTGCAGGAACAGGGTGGCGGTGAAGGACTTGGTGAGGCTCCCGATGTGGAAATGCAACTCCCGGTTCATGGGTAAACCGGCCTCAATGTCGGAAAAACCGGCGTTCCCCTGCCAGATGGCGCCCTGGGGTGAGCGCACCAGGGTCACCGCGCCGGGCACCCGGCAGGCGGCCACGCCTTCATTCAGGGTGGCTTGGAAAAGGCTCTCTTGAACCTGATT
>CAZDRW010000648.1:0-2313 GCA_964507555.1 uncultured Desulfarculaceae bacterium | reverse complement strand
GCCCGTAGCCGTGGAGCACGAAGCGCGGCGTCTCCACGTAGTCGTACATGGCCCGGCTGCCGATGCAGAAGGAGCAGACCACCCGGCCGGGCAGGTGGTTCTTTTGGGAGCCGGTGATGACCCCCTCCTCGATGAGCTTCATCACCTGGTCGGTGACCACCTCGGTGTGCATGCCCAGGTTGCGTTTACTGAAAAGGTGGCTCAGCACCAGGTGGGGAATCTGGCCGTAGCCGATATGCAGGCAATCGCCGTCCAGAATGAGTTTGGCGGTGTTCTCGGCGATGCGTTGGCTGGCCGCGTCCGGCTCGGGCCAGAGGAACTCCATGAGCTCCTCGTCCTGTTCCACAAAGGCGTCAATGGCGCTGACCGGCAGAAAAGAGTTGCCCATGGTGCGCGGCATGTTGCTATTCACCTGGGCGATGACATGGCGGGCGTTTTCCGCGGCCGAGCGGGCCACATCCACGCCGATGCCCAAGCTAACAAAACCATGCTGGTCCGGCGGGCTTACCTGGATGAGCGCCACGTCCAGGGGCACCTCCCGCGAGGCGAACAAGGCCTGGATTTCGTGCATGAAGATCGGGGTGTAATCGGCGCGGCCCTGGTTGAGGGCTTGCCTGGTGCTGGGGCCCACGAAAAAGGCGTTGTGCCTAAAGCGCTTGTCAAAGCGGCGGTCGGTGTAGGTAGCCGCGCCCAGGGTCACAAAGTGCAGGATTTCCACGTCATGCAGATCGTCGGCGCGGTCCAAAAGCGCGCTGACCAGAGCGCGCGGCTCGGCGCAGGCCGAACCCACAAAAACCCTCTGCCCCCTATGCACGGCCTTCAGGGCCTTGGCCGCGCTCACAAGGCGGCGCTCATATACGTCCCGCCAGGCCACGGTGCTTCCTCCCGCTAAAATTGTAATCCAGGAGTTGATAGTAGCACGCCGCATTGTTGGGGACCAACCTCTATGGAGTGTTGCCGTGGAGGCGGTCTTGGATGTATATAGGGGGGCGGCCTTTCGCCATCTTCGGTGCGCAGGATAGGGGACACCATGAGCCAGTTGCTGGAAAACCTGCCCGAACTTCCCTCCATGGAAAATGCCTTGCCGGCCGACCCCGGCAATCTTTTCCGTTTGCACCGCCTCTGCCTTCATATCTACGGGCTGATGTGCCGTGACATCCCGGTCCAGGCCCAGGCCCTGGCCCAGGCGGCGGGTAAGAGCTTACGCAAGAAGCAGCGCCAGGAATTGGCCGACACCCTCAAGGAGGAGCTGCCGGTCTTGATCGCCCTGCACGCCCTGGACCGGCTGGCCGCCGAACCCAAGCTGACCGGCGCGGGCCTGGATGAGTTGATCCGGGGGCTTTTGCTGCCCCTTTTCGCCATGAGCTACCAGAATCTCTACGACCAGCCGGCCGATCCCCTGAAGCTGGTGCTGGCCAAGCTGGATTGGTATTTGGACGGGGAAAAGGGCGGCCCCCTGGACGCCTTCACCCATTTTCTTTCCACCATTTGGGGCGATCGCCTGCCCGAATCCGGTCCGTTGTTAAGGCATCTGCAGGAAAAGTTTTTGCCCGAAATGGACCACCGCCTGGAATTGGCTTTCCGCTACGAATTCAGCTAGAGGCCGTGCCGTTGCCCCGCCGCTTGCTCCGCCTGGCGCCCTTGAAGGTGGCCGCCAAGGGGATTGTTTTTCATTCCTAAGGCATTGACTTCCCTTATGCCCTGCTTACCTTACATAATGTGAGCAGAAAACAATCCCTTTAAAAGGTGGTTTTAAGAATATGCGTTTTGACAAGCTGACCATGAAGACCCAGGAGATCATCCAAGGGGCCATGGGGCTGGCCGAAAAAAAGGGCAATCCCCAGATCGAGCCGGAGCACCTCCTGGCGGTTACCATGCAGGTGTCCGAGGAAATCGCCCGCCCCATCGTGGGCAAGCTGGGCGCTAACTCCGGGGTCCTGGCCGCCGACATCGAGGCGGCCATAAACAAGCTGCCCCAGCAGTCCGGGGCTCACGCCCAGGCCCATCTTTCCGGGGCGGCTCTGGAGGTCCTGAACGCGGCCGAGGCCCAGGCCGAGACCATGAAGGACGAATACGTCTCGGTGGAGCATCTTCTGGTGGCCCTGGCCCAGTCAAAGGGTGCGGCGGGCGAGATCATGCGCAGGAACGGGCTAAGCGCCGACGCCATCCTGGGCGTATTGAAGGAAATCCGCGGCACCCAGCGGGTTTCGGACCAGAACCCCGAGGACAAATACCAGGCCCTCAAGCGCTTTTCCCGCGATTTAACCGAAATGGCGACCAAGGGCAAGCTGGACCCGGTGATCGGGCGCGACG
>CAZDRW010000647.1:245-2314 GCA_964507555.1 uncultured Desulfarculaceae bacterium | reverse complement strand
CAAATTCCACTCCAGCCCCAGCAAGACTGACCGCCTGAACCGGGCATATTTCCACGCACCCCCCGCAGCGGCTGCACTCGGCCTGCTGCATCGGTTTGGAAACCAGCCGCCGCCTCATCAGGCCGGACAAGAACCCGGGCAGCACCGCCATGCTGTCCAGTTCGGGAAGCTCAAAGCCCGGCACCACCAGCCTGGCCAGGTCCTGCCCCACGATCTCAAGCGAATCCGGCAGAAGCCCCCGCTGCCGCGCGGCCAGATACAAGGGGAAGCGCTTGAGAGGCGCTCCCAGCAGTTCGCACACGGCCAGGTCCATGGCCAACGCGTCACGGGAAGCCGCGATCAGTCCCACTTGGCGCGGCCGACCGTTGGCCGGTCCGCGGCCTTCCATGCCCCACACCCCGTCCAGCAAGGTCAGACCCGGGGCCACGCAGCGGAACACGTCCAACAAAAGCGAGGCAAAGGCCAGACGGTCCACGCCCGCCATAAAGTGCCATTCCGCCTTACGCTGGGCCACCACCGTGCCGAAGATGTTTTTTACGCCCAAGGTCAACAGCATCTGGGCATGGGTTTTGAGCTTGGGCAGGTTTATCACCGCATCGGCCTCGAGGGCCTGGCGGGCGATCTCCAAGCTGCGATGAACCGCGGGCGCCGGCGGAGTTACGTTAAGGGACTCGTTGAAGGGCGCTATTTCAATGCCCAGTTCCCCCGCCACCCGGGCCAGCCCGCTCATGGCCGCGGCCCGCTTGAACGAAGCCAAGGCCGGGCTGTCGGAGATGAAGGGACGCCCCCCATGGTCCAAGACCAGCCTGGCGACGGCTGCAACAATCGAGGGATCGGTGGTTATTCTTTTGGCCGCCTCATGGGCCCCCAAGAGATTGGGCTTAATGAGCACCCGGTCGCCGGGCCGCACCAGATCGCCCAGGCCGCCGCCCTTTTCGAAGCATAGTTCCACGGCCTCAGCCACGGCGAGCTCCAGGCCGGGCGATCCGTAGTCGGCGCAGCCCAGAAGCGCCACCCGGCTCACGGCCTGGCCCCTCCTTCGGGAGTGTAGCTCTCGCCCATTGCCCGGCTGTCCGGCAAAAGGAAATAGACCAGGCCGGCGCCCAGCATGATGGCGGCCATGAAAAACCAGGCCGGCTGAAAAGGCTCGGGCCCGGCAAGCGCCCCGGCCTCGCTTTTGATGATAAGGCCGGTGATCTGCATGAAAGCCGCTGGTCCCAGCATGGTGAAAAGGTTGATCCCGGTCATGGCCGTTGAAGTGTACTGCTTGGGCACTAACTCCTTGATGTGGGCGTACATGATCTGGCCCGGGGCGTTGCTCATGCCGAGGAGCGTGAAGCCCAAGTATATCCAGACCAGGTTCATCCCCGGCCGCCACCAGGCCATGGAAAGAAAAATCGCCGAGAAGACCAGCAGGGAAGGCGCGATGATCCACTTGCGGGTACGCAGCCATTTGTCGCTGAGCCGGCCGGACAAGGGCAAGGCCACCATGTAGCCCACGCTGAGGCACAACAGCGCGTTGCCCGCCTCCACCGAGCTATATCCCAGGCCATAGATGAGAAACGGCCCGGCCCAGAGCCCTTGCACCGCCATGAGGCAGCCGAAGCGGCAGAAGGTGCCCAGGCTGATGCCCCAATAGGCCGGCATGCGTAACAACCTGCCCAGGCCGCGCAGAGGGTTTTCCGCCGCGGGCACGGGAGGTTCCTGACCGGGCGGGTCGTCGCGCACCACCACCACCACCGCCACCGCCTGCAAGAGGTTGATGCCCGCGAAGATCAAGTATGAACCCCGCCAGCCCACCGCCTGGTCCAACAGGGCCAGGGGGGTTGAGGCCAGGACCTGGCCCAGCGCGCCCACCGCCACCAGAAGCCCGGTGATGGTGGCGAAAAGACGCGGCGGGAACCACCTGGCGAAGAGGCTTAAAGGCCCCATCAAGCCGCAGCTCATGCCCAGGCCCAACAGCGCCCGCGAAGCGATGGCCTCCACATGGCCGCTGGCGACGGCGAACCAAGCCGCCGCGCCGGCCCCCACCAGGGAGAGCCCGGCCATGGGCCAGCGGATGCCTATCC
>CAZDRW010000647.1:0-235 GCA_964507555.1 uncultured Desulfarculaceae bacterium | reverse complement strand
AACACCACACCCAGGGGTATCTGGCAGGCGGCGAAGGCATAGAAAAAGGCCGCGGTAAGATCGCTGAGCTGGGCCGGATCCAGGCTCAGATCCTTGCTCAGGTGCGGCGCGATGATGGAAGGAGATACCCGGTAAAACATGGACAGCACGAATCCCGCGCTGGCCACCGTGAAAATCGCCCAAGCTTTGCTGCCGGTTGTTGACATGAATTGCGGTCTCCCGGTTGCCCCAATTT
>CAZDRW010000646.1:0-2326 GCA_964507555.1 uncultured Desulfarculaceae bacterium | reverse complement strand
CGCATAATGCCGCATCCCTGCCATCAACCCATTGCTGGAGGCTTTTAATGCGGAACCGCGCCTGTGGATTTAGGACCCTGCTGATCAGTTTGTTGGCTTTGACCTTTTTGGCCCCAGCGCTAACCGCCCAGGCCGGCCCGGTGCTGGATCGCATCCAGAAAAGCGGCGTGCTGGTGGTGGGCACCGCCCCCGATTATCCGCCGCTCACGGCCAAGGCCAGCGACGGAACGCTCATCGGTTATGAGATCGATCTGGCCCGCTACCTGGCCGCCACGCTCAAGGTCAAGCTGCAATTGAAGGAGCTGCCTTTTGGCGACCTCTTGCCCGCGTTGGAAAAGGGCGAGGTGGATTTGGTCTTAAGCGGGCTTACCATCACCCCCCAGCGCAATTCCCGCGTCATGTTCGCCGGGCCCCACCTGGTGGCGGGCCAAAGCGTGCTCACCACCAAGGAAATGGCAATCAATCTGCAAGGCCCGGCCTCCCTGAACCAGCCCGGCATAAAGGTGGCCGCGGCCAAGGGCACCACCGGCGAAATGGCGGTCAAGGAGCTATTGCCCAAGGCCGACTATGTGCAGGCCGATTCCCAGGATGCGGCGCTCAAAAAGCTTTTGGCCGGCAGGGTCAAGGCGGTTATAGCCGACTTCCCTTTCTGCGCGGTGGCCAGCTTCCGCTATAAAGATAAAAATATCATCGCCACGGATAAGCCGTTTACCTTCGAGCCGCTGGGCATCGCGCTCAATCAGAACGATCCCCTGCTGCACAACCTGGTGCAGAACTTCCTCTTGCTGTTGCAGGGAAGCGGCCGCATGGAAGAACTGCAAAACCGCTGGTTCAAAAGCTCGGACTGGATGAAAGCCTTGCCCAAGTAAGGCGGGGAAGCGGCTATTTCGCGCTTAAGGTGATATCGCCGTAATAGGCAACCGCCTTTCCTGCGGTGTTGTCGGTGTCGGTCATGATCGCCACCGCGCCCAGGGTGGGCGGTTCCTCGTTAAAGAGACGACGGAAGTCCTCATACACGTTGCGCTCTTCGCTCAGCCACTGGCCCGCCTTTTGGGGCCCCGACTCCACGGCCAGCATAATGACTCCACTGGCGAAGGCGTTGGGCACCGCATCGCCCTGGGGCAGCTTGTTGGCCCAGATATAGTTGATGCCCCGCGTATTCCAGAACAGGAAGGCCGGGAAAACGATGTAAACCCTGGCGGGATAATCGTCGCCGCTTTTGGTTAGCGCATCTCCCTTGGCCAGAACCCCTTCCACCTTCCAGGACCAGCGCAGGACTGGGTACTTTTTCAGATCTATCTCCACCTCCTTGAAAAGGCCCGAGGCGGCTGCCTGGCTCACCGCTTTCAGCACCTTGCGGCCTTCATCCTCAACCAGTTCATAGCTGGTTTTGCCGGCAAAGGACTTTTCCTCCCAGCCCGAGAGATCGCCTGTGCTGAAAGCGCCCAGCTTGATCTCCTGGGCCAGAGCCGGAGCGCTCAACCACGCCATGACCAGCGTGGCCAGGACGCCAACAAACATGGCCTTCCTCATGAAGCCTCCTTCTCCTGAAACCGCGCGGTCAGGCCGGTGCAGGGGCAGTGGATGATAGCTCCTTGCCACGCCCCGCCGGGCCGGGCAGCCGCGGCCATGTCCCGCCAGCCCGAGCAGCCCCGGCACAGCCTATAGCCCACCCGCAGGCAGGGAGGCTGGGCTCCGCTGCGCAACACCTGCATGTAATCTCTTCCCGTCATGTATCCTATTATAGCCCGCCGGCCCTGCTTGGGAAGGGCCTGGTCCTGCGGAAAGTTGCCCCACCGCCCCGGGAGGATATACTAAAACCCATGAATGATTCCCTCTGCATGCCCGCTGCCGGGCTCTCCTGCTTTGCCTGCTGCCCGCCCATCAGGCCGGCGGGCTACGACCACCTCCAGGACCGGGGATCCTGGCGGCGGGTTTTTTCCGATAACCGCAGCGCCTTTCTGGCCGGCCGGCTGCCCGACCGGGTGCAGGTGGGGTTTTCCTGCCCGGGCCTGGGTTTTCTGGATTCCAGCGGCTCCCAGGTGGGTTGCCTGCTGCATCCGGCCCGCAACCAGGGATGCGATCTGCGCGGCCCCACCGGCTATCGCGACAAGTGCGCCCGCGAATCCTGCCCCCATTCCCGGGCCTTTGCCGCGCTTTCCGCCGAGACCCGCGCCGCGTTGACCGGCCTTTGCGCGGGTATGGACCCTTTCCTCTATTCCTCGCGCACCCAGAACCCGCTTATGCGGCTCCTGGCTTTTGGCCCGGAGGTGGCGGACGCCGCCTGGACCTGCGCCTCAGCTTGTTGCAGGCGCGCCCGCAACGC
>CAZDRW010000645.1:1982-2326 GCA_964507555.1 uncultured Desulfarculaceae bacterium | reverse complement strand
CTACAGCCATCGTCCTCAAAGCCACCCGCGAGTCCTACAGCTTCTTCGATACCATCTACCTGGTGGACGACCGGGGCAGGATCAAACTGATCGTGCCCCACAATCCGCGCTACCTGGGCGTGGACCTTTCACGGCAGCCCTACTACCGAAAGACTTTGGCCCACAAGGGGGTTTTTACTTCACGGCCTTTCACCTCCCTGGGCACCGGCCATCCCACCGTCTTTTTGGCCCGGACCCTGAGCCACGGGGGCATGGTGGTGGGAGAGCTCAGCCTGGGCGCCCTGCAGCGGGCGGTAAGCCAGTCCATGGAGGTGGGCCGGGAGAGCACCGTGTTTGTGGCCGGC
>CAZDRW010000645.1:0-1972 GCA_964507555.1 uncultured Desulfarculaceae bacterium | reverse complement strand
CTTGATCGCCCATAGCGACACCAAGCTGGTCCAGGAGCAGGCCAACTTGGGCAACCTGCCGATCGTGCAAAAAGGACTCCAAGAGGACGTCTCCACCATCTATCTTTCCGGCAACGAATTCATCCTGGGAGGGGCCCATCCTCTTAAACAACTGGGCTGGGTGGTGGTCACGCAACAGTCTTTGCTCAGCGCCTTGCGCCCGCTGTTGGACACCGCCGGGCCGGCCCTGGCGGTCTCGCTGGTGTTATGGCTGGCCCTGCTCTGGTCGCTGCGCACCCGTTTCCGCAAGCAGGTGCTGGGCCCCATCAGCCGTCTGGCTTCCACGGCCGAAATAATTTCCGCCGGCAGCCTGGACGAAACCGCGCCAGTGGAGGCGGGTAATGAGATAGGAGCGCTGGCGGAGGCCTTCAATTCCATGACAGGCCAACTCAAGCGGCGCATCGCCATGGAGAACATGGTGGCCGGTATCAGCCGACGCTTCATGGAAATGGAGCTGGGGCTGTCTGGCGCAGCCTTCGAGGAGGCTTTGGGCGAAATCGGCCGCTTCATGGCTGCGGACCGCTGCTACCTGTTCACCTATGCAAGCGAGCGCGACACCATCAGCGCTGCCCACGAGTGGTGCGCGGAAGAAGTGGAGGGACATAAAGGCGAGCTGCAGGGTTTGCCGGCCGGATCGTTCTCTTGGTTCATGTCACGTATAAGAGAGGCCGGCAAGGTGGCGATCTTTCGCACCAAGGACTTGGGAGAGGAGGCGGCCGCCGAGAAAGCTTTATGGCAGAGCTTTGGCATCAGGTCGCTCTTGTGCGTGGGCATACATCGGGGCCAGGAACTGCGTGGCCTCGTGGGCGTGGACGCGGTGGCCGCAGACCGGCACTGGCAGCCCGAGGAAATGCGTCTGCTCTCGCTGGCGGCGGAGTTATTCAATATGGCCCTGGACCGGCAACGGGCCGAGGAGGCGCTGCGCAGGGCGGAGGAGGACTATCGCGGCATCTTCGAGAATTCCGCCGAGGGCATCTTCCAGTCCAGTCTCGAAGGCCGCTACTTGAGAGTCAACCCCGCCCTGGCGCGCATCTACGGTTTCGACTCCCCCAAACAGCTGATCGAGAGCACCCAGGACATTGGCCGGGAGATCTACGCCGATCCCGCCCAGCGACTGGAGCTGTTGCGGCAGGTTAAGGAGCGCGGCCAAGTTCTCGGCTTCGAATTCGAGGCGCTACGCAAGGACGGCAGACGGGCCTACGTTTCGGTGGACATCCGCGCGGTGCGCGACCAGGAGGGGAGGATAACATTTCTGGAAGGCATGGTGCAGGACATCACCGACCGCAGGTTGGCGGAAAAAGCCCGCGAGGAGTTGGAGGCACAGTTGCGCCACGCCCAAAAGATGGAGGCCGTGGGCACCTTGGCCGGCGGCATCGCCCACGACTTCAATAACCTTCTCACCGCCATCATGGGATATAGCGAACTGGCCCAGCTTGAGGCGTCCACGGGCGGAGACATTTCCACCCATCTTGCACAGATAGTCAAGGCCGCGGAAAGGGCTCGTGATCTGGTTAAGCAGCTCCTAACCTTCAGCCGCAGGTCAGAGACCGCACTGAAACCGAGCGACCTAAACCAGTTGGTGGCCCAAAGCATCAAGATGCTGGAACACACAATTCCCAAGATGGTCGAAATAAAAGTAAAACTGAGCGGCAACCTCAAACCGATTCTGGCCGACTCCACCCAACTGGAGCAAATCATCATGAACCTGGCTAGCAATGCCAGCGACGCCATGCCGGACGGAGGCCGCCTTACTTTTGAGACCAGCGCGGCCTATCTTGGCCCTGAATTCTGTAGTGAGCATCCAGGGATGATCCCAGGCCACTACGTGCTTCTTACGGCTAGCGACACTGGGCAGGGCATTGACCAGGAGACCCTCGGCAAGGTCTTCGATCCCTTTTTCACCACCAAGGATATCGGCAAAGGCACGGGGTTG
>CAZDRW010000644.1:0-2329 GCA_964507555.1 uncultured Desulfarculaceae bacterium | reverse complement strand
TGAAGTATCTGCGTAAAGCGAGGAGTTGTTAGTATCTGTCTATATAGAAACCGATGCGCGCCAATTGGCGTGCAAAACACATTTAACTATTTGAACCCAGATTATGCGGCAGCCGCCGCGCTTCACCTCACATTTAGTTTTTTGATGCCCCCGGCGCTCTCTGTCACGCGGTTGGGCCGCACTCAAAGGCTTACCTTTTATTTCCTTAGAAATACTAACATATCATTCTTGCGGAAATATTCAGTTAATTTGGGTTAGATATCCTGGGCCTCTTCCAGCTTTAAGGCCAGCTCCTCCCAACGCTCGGTGATCTTCTTCAGGCGCACCTTGGCCGCATCGTGGTCCTTGGACAGAGCGGTCCAGCGCTCCGGGTCGTTGTAGGCCTCCGGCTCCACCATCTGGGCCACCAACTTATCCAAGGCCGCGGTGGCCTCCTCCAATTCGGCCTCCACCTTGCTGAACTTGTCCTTGAGCGGCTTGATCCTTTTGTAGAGCCGGTTCCGCGCTTCGGCCTGGGCCCGCTTTTCCTCGGCGGTCTTGCGCCCGCTGGCGGAAGCCCCGTTCCTCCCAGCCTGGGGCTCGAGCGGTGCAGGGGCGGCGCACTCCAGCGGCGCTGGCTCATCCGCGGTCTCGGCCAGGAGCTTCGTACGCCACAAGCGGAAGAAGTCGTCATAATTGCCCGGGCATACCGTAACCTGCCCGCCGGCCACATAGGCCACCTTGTTGGCCACGGTGTTTATCAGGTGGCGGTCGTGGGAAATCAGCACGATGGTGCCTTGGTATTCATCCAGGGCCTTTTCCAGCACCCGGCGCGAGCCGATATCCAGGTGGTTGGTGGGCTCGTCCAAAAGCAGGAAATTGGGCGCAGTGTTCAAAAGCTTGGCGATCACCAGGCGGGAGCGCTCGCCGCCGGAGAGCACGCTCACCTTTTTGAATACCTCGTCGCCCCTGAATAGAAATGTGCCCAAAAGCGAACGCTGGCGGGAGAGCGGCATGAGCCCGCACACAGTGCCCAGCTCTTCCAGGACCGTGTTGCCGGGGTGCAGGTCTTCCAGGGCGTGCTGGGAAAACACCCCCATCTTGACCCGGCCGCCTACCAGGCGCCGCCCGCTCTGCGGGTGCACCAGCCCGGCCAAGAGCTTCAAGAGAGTGGACTTGCCTTGACCGTTGCGGCCCAAAAGCGCCAAGCGGTCGCCGCGCTGCACCGAAAAATTCAGCCCCTGGTAGACCGTGTTGCCGTCGTAGCCCATGGCCACGTCCTCCAGCTCCACCACCACCTGGGCCGAGCGGTCGGGCTCGGGCAACTCAAAATGAATCGCCTCGTCGCGCTGGGGCAACTCCAGCTTTTCCATGCCCGCCAGGGCCTTGAGGCGCGCCTGCACCTGCTTGGCGCTGGACTTGCGCGAGCGGTTGCGTTCTATGAAGTTCTGTATTTCGCGGATGCGATCCTGTTGGGCGTAATAGGCTTTTTCCTGGGCCTTGCGCCGCGACTCGCGCTGGGCTTCATATTCCGAGAAATTGCCGCCATACACATAGAGCTGGCCACGATCCAACTCCACGATGCGGTTCACCACCTTGTCCAAAAACACCCGGTCGTGACTCACCAAAACCAGGGCGGACGGGCTGGTGGTGAGCTGGCCTTCCAGCCAGAGCAGGGACTCCAGGTCCAGGTGGTTGGTGGGCTCGTCCAAAAGGATTATGTCCGGCGCGGACAACAGGATGCGGGCCAAGGCCGCGCGCATGAGCCAGCCGCCGGAAAGGGTGGCCACGTCCTGGTTGAACTGCTCCTGAGTAAACCCCAGGCCGGAAAGCACCTTGCTGGCCCGCGCTTCCAGGTCATAGCCGCCGAAGCCTTCGAACAGGGTCATGAGCTGGCCTTGGCGGGCCAGAAGCTCGGCGGTCTCTTCCTCGTCCGGCCCGCCGGCCAAATCGCTATGCACCTGGCGCAACTCGGCCTCCACCTCGCCCAGGCGGTCGCCGGTGTCCATGGCCAGTTCCAGCACGGTCTGGCCGGTGAGGGACAAAAGCTCCTGGGGCAGATAGCCCACGCGCAGGCCTCTAGCTTTGAACACCTCGCCCTTGTCCGGCTCCACTTCGCCCAAAAACAGGCCCAAGAGGGTGGATTTCCCGGCCCCGTTGGGCCCCACCAGGCCCAAACGCTCGCCGGGACCAACCTGCAGGCTCACCCCTTTGAGAATCTCTTGGCGGCCGTAGGTCTTGTGTATTTGATGAAGCGCGATCATGGGGCAGTTGATACCACCCAAGGGCCCCGCTGGCAAGCGGGGCAGTGCTTAATAGTGTGGGGAGTTAAGGGGAAGTTGATATGGAG
>CAZDRW010000643.1:0-2331 GCA_964507555.1 uncultured Desulfarculaceae bacterium | reverse complement strand
GTGGGGGGAGGGCGGCGGGATCTGGATCGACACGCCCACCGTCACCGTGCGCGCCAACCTGGTGCAGGGGAACGTGGCCGGTGTCTCCGGGAACGTGCGCGGAGGCGGGCTCTACGCCTGGCGCTACCCGGGACTCGTCGTCGAAGTCAACCGCTTCTTCTCCAACACCGCGCTTGAGGGCGGTGGGCTGATGCTGCACAGCGTCGGTTTCACCGTGACCAACAATTTCGTCGCCGCCAACCAGGCCACCACCGGCGCGGGCATGAGAACCAGAAGCACGTAAGCCCCTATGAACGCGGCCACATAGACAAACCCGAAGAAATAAAAGCGCCCGAAGGTTGTGTAGTGGCGCGGAGGGTTGTCGGGTTTTTCCGTCTCTTGGCCGGTCCAATGGCGGTATTGATTGGCGGCAAAGGCTCCCACCACCAAGGCTCCCACCACCAAGACCCATAGGGTCTGGCTGTTGGCAAGATTTGGGCTATCCATTTCCCCCTCCAGGACAGCTATGCGATATTAAAGGCCATATCGAGAGGATTGGGGCTAAAGGGAAGGGCGGAGGCAAAATATTTTGTATGGCAGATTAGCGCGCCGGGGCACTGGGCCCAGCAGCTGAACGATTTGACTGGGCAAGCTTTAGTAGCTGGAATCCCCCCAATATTTTATTCACTGCACATCATAGGGCGATTGTCAACCACATAATTTCGCCAGGCGAAAATAATATCCAATTTTTACCCCCCGCCGGGAGCAAGAACCAAGATATCCTGCAACATCATGCATCCGTGGTATGGTTAGAGCCTAATGCGCAACCCAAGGAGAGCGGCTTGAAGATTTGGATCGATGCGGACGCCTGCCCCCGGCCTGTCAAGGAGATGGTTTTCAAAGCCTCCACCCGGCTCAAGGTGCCGGTGTGTTTGGTGGCCAACTCCTACCTGCAGCCGCCCCGGGGGTTCCCTTTTGTAAGCGCGGTGCAAGTGCCCCGCGGGCCGGACGTGGCTGACGAGCATATCGTTGATCAACTCGCGCCCGAGGACATGGTCATCACCGCCGACATACCGCTAGCCGCTCTAGTGGTTAAAAAGGGCGCGGTGGGCCTCAACCCCAGGGGCGAGCTTTATACCGAGGATAATGTGAGCGAGAGGCTCTCCATGCGCGACTTCATGATGGGCCTGCGCGAGACCGGAGTTCTGGAAGGTGGCGGTCCGGCGCCCTTTGGTCCCAAGGACAAGAACCGTTTCGCCTCTAGTTTTGACGCCGCCATCACCAGGATGCTGCGCGGCGAGCGGCCTTGATCGCCTGTCTGATCCAAGCCGGCACGCTATTAAGGTGGCCGCGGCTCTGACCGCGGCCATGATAATTTGGTGCTTCTGAAAAATATATACAAGGCTCTGCTTGGTTTTTATCCTGGGAAATACCCCAGGTGGAAACCCCTTTTTTTCGCGAAAAGAAGGGGTTTCCACCCAGACCCCCTTTCCCCCGGAAAAGCTATTTGGCCTGATTGGATATGGAATCATCCGGCCCAAGTAGAGTCGGCGTGAGGAGGGGTGCAGACGGTGGACAGCGAGGTGCTATTTCAGGATGCGCATGTCCTCAACTTTGATAGGATTTGGCCAATATTTTCATTTTCCACGATCACACCCATTCCTTTATAGAATTATATAGTTAATGCCGAATGCCGTCGCCGCCTGCCACGACCTCTCGCTGGCCACCTAAATCTATTAATATCAATACAATACACGCCATGGATCGCGCTAGGCGCTCTCAAATCCAAGAGAGGGCCGCCAGCGCCGAATCACCTCTAAGTAGGGTGTGGTTGATCGCCATTTGAGGAATCTGCCTCATTGATTGGTGCTATTACCTGCCGTAAATTTAACTTCACTAACAACCAAACCCAGGTGCGCACAGCCCTGGCAGCACCACACAAATTCTGATCCATGGGAGTAAATGCCATGCCCCTAAAGCAAGCCAAACTATCGCTGAAGCTCTACTGCGGATTTGGAGTCTTAGTCCTGCTTTTGCTGGCGGTGGCCGCCACTGGCTATTTTGCGTTGCTCATTGTAAACGACATTTCGGAGAAAGCCGATGATTCCAACCGCTTGGTGAAGTTGGTGCTGGAAGCCCGCCGGCATGAAAAAAACTTTATAATCCGCAAGGACCCCAAATACATAACGCGGGTCGACTACTTGGTAAAACAAATGCTTGAGCAGGCGGCGCTCACCAAGTCCAAGCTATCCGATCGGGCCGACAGGCAGAGCTTGGACGAGGTGGCCCTCCAAGCCAAGAATTATCATCAGGCCTTTAAGGAATATGTGGCTTTGGCCGGAAGCCTGGCTA
>CAZDRW010000642.1:0-2334 GCA_964507555.1 uncultured Desulfarculaceae bacterium | reverse complement strand
TGCACCAGATTGCGCGCATACGTCTGGTGAATCCAGGCGTCGTCAAGCGGAAAGCCCATACCCCCCAGCCTCAAGCTGGCCAGCAGGTAGGCTCCCAGGGCTACCAAGGCCGCCAGCAAGGCGATCCCCAGCCTGCGCCAGTCCAGTCTGAGGCGGGTCATGGCCGCAGCGCTCCTTCTACCACCCGCAGAGTGTAGACAGGTTGGGCGAAAGCATCGTGCGTTGTGCCGGCCAATGCCAGCCAACGCAGGCCAGTGGGGTCTTCGTAGAGCGGTTCGAGCCCGGGCGGGTGGTTCTTTTCGAGAACAACCCACCGGACGCCGAAGTCCCGCACCACTCGTTGCAGTGATGCGGGATTCCCGGCCGGGATCACCACCGATGGGTGGCCGGATGCCAACCAGAAGGCGGGAGGATTGTTCACGGCAACCACATCTTGGGGTGAACCGCCTGAACGGATAGGGGCGACCGCTGACGAATAAGCGGCAGACGCCTGTCCCCAACCCTGACCCTGTTGGGCCGGAACAATCTGCCTTGTGGCCAAGAGAAACAGGGTTGCCACACCTGCTATGGCCAGCGTCCCAAGTCCCAGCCGCCTGATAGCCTGCTCAGGTTGCCAGTCCCAACGGCGTTGGAGGGCTTCAACCAGGCTGTCCAATCCTTGTGGGGCAAGGGCCCAAAGCAGAGGCATCGCCGCCGTTGAGGAATGAAAGAAGCCGCCGCGTTCCCCAGGAAAGGGAAACACAACCGTCATCACGGTGAATTCAGCCAGCAGGTAGGCCGCCAAGACGCGCACCGCGCGGGTTCGGCGATTCCGCCATAGACCAAGGACCATCAGCACCGTCAAGAAGACCAGACCGTTGACCAGCAGCAGGCTGACCAGGTTGGTGCCTGCCGCCTGCAGTCTGGCCTGAAGAATGGCCCCAAAGCCAGACTCGAGCCAATGGGCCGGCGTGAGCCCACCGGTTGGGTAGCTGAACAGCTGGTTGTAGTCTGTGAGCCAGGCGGCCTTCAACCCGCCCGGCGAGAGCGGCCCGCCGGTCACCTTCCACATGCGCACAAACCAACCCGCCATCACCACCAGGTAGCCGGCGGCCAATGCCAGCAAGCCAGTGAAGCGCCGTGGGCGCGACAACCCCCAAGTGGCGATTGCCAGCAAGAGCAGCAGCACGCCGTCCGCTCGCGCAAGGTGGCCCAGACCAGCCAAACCACCCGCGAACAACCAGGCCTTGGCATCCATCTCAGGCGCCCGGGCCATCAGCCAGAGCGCCAATCCGCCAATCACGGCAAACGAGGAGAAAGCGTCGGTCGTGGCGAAGAACGGCAGGTAGAAACCCGAAAGCGCCGCCAGCCCTCCGGCGAGCATGGCCTGGAATGGGCTGGCTCCGAGCCTGCGGGCCAGCCAGGCCGCCACCAATGGCAGCACAGCCGTGAAAGCAAGCGAAGGCAGCTGGGCTGCACGGAAAGAATCTCCAAAGACAGCCATCGCCCCTGCCGACATGAATGTCGTCAGGGGCATCCAGTACAGGTGCGCAGGCTGCGGGAGGCTGAGGTTTCCTGTCGCCAAGTAGTTCCATAGAAACGGGACGCTCAAGCCGCCACCCGACACCAGTTGCCGCGCGGCCGCGTAGTAGTAGTCGGCATCCATGTATCCGGGTGTGGTAACCCATGCTGCGCTCAGGCCCGCCATGGTGAGGCCAAGAACACCCAGGCTGAGATACTGCAGGCGGGACATCATGGCAACGCGTAGAGGACGTAGCTGTCACCGAAGCTCTGGACGAGATCCATGCGCCCGAGCAAGTCATCGAGGGCCGCCCAATCCTGAGGTGTGTAGCGCGGATCCTCGTCTCGAACGAATGCCATCCCGATCCGGTTCAGCATAACGTGCGACCGACCTTCAGCTTCCCATCTCTGCAGGATGGCAGTTTCATCGAGGCCGGCGCGGCGGAGAGCGTACCAACGATCGATCCAAGGGTCGGAAACGCAGTCGGGTTGACAGTAGTAGCCACGGGGTTCCCAAAGCATCACAACCGAACCGGCATCGCCGGACTCGCGCACGGCTGCCATAGCCGGCGCATAGGCCCCCAGCCGGCGCGTAAGAGTCTGTTCTCGACTCTCAAGCCCCAGCACTGGAAGAAGGGGACGATCCTTGGCGAGCGCGCGAAATGCCGATGCCAGAGCGAAGACAGTTGTCATCAGCACCAGAGCTTGAGTGAGGCGCCCCAGTCTGACGGATCCCAACCTGACCGATCTCAGGCCAGCGTAACCGAGGCCCGCAAGGGCCGCCCAGGCCGGGAAAATGACCATATACAGACGTGACTGCCCAAGCAGCTCGGA
>CAZDRW010000641.1:0-2338 GCA_964507555.1 uncultured Desulfarculaceae bacterium | reverse complement strand
ATGCTGTGCAGGCGGTCCCGGGGCACCTTGAACCACTTGCCCGTCAGTTCAATAAGCAAACCCAGGCCGAAAATGACGGCTACAGTGGAGAAGACCACAGGAAGCAGGTCAAAAGGGTTCAGCAAAATGAATTTACTGTTAAGCCCTACGATAGAATAGACCACCACGAAAAAGCACCAATTGGTTATGGCGCCCTTAACCGGCATTAGCCTCCGGTCCAGGCCCCATTTGCGCAGCGCTTGGCCCGCCACCACCGGGAACACCACCAGGATAAGCAGCACCTGCAATATTTTTACCGGGCTTATGAAATCGGGCTCCCAGTGCAGGGCCGCGATCAGGGGCATGATAAAGAGCGCCGCCAGATAGGCGCCCATGGTGGCCAAAAGGGTGAAGGCGCGGTCGCCATCCAGAAAATCGGTGAAGGGAATCACCGCCACGGCAGGCGGCGCCGCCGCCACCAGTACAAATCCGTACCACAGAGCCTCGTCATGAGTGAAAAAGCGGCTTATGCCTAAGAGCAGGCCGGAGAGGAGGATATAGCTCAACCCCACTCCCCAAAGGCTGGCTCTAAGCAGGCGGCCCGGCGAGCGGAATTGTTCGCCGCTTACGCCCATGGTGCTGAGCGTCATCACCACGGCCAGGGCTGGCAAGGCAAGGTGATGGGTCCATTGCGCCCAGCCGCCGGCCGCTAAGCCCAAGACCAGGCCTAAAACCAGAATGAAGTCCCGATTTTTAATTAAAGCCAGCATGCAGAGACTCCTATGTGGCACTCCACGCGCATGACTTGAGCTTACCATGCGATGTAGGCCACGCCAGATAGTGATGGACTGATTTGCGCTAAAGGGAAGACAATTGGCGGACGCGGATCGTGGGAAAAGCGGGGTGTTTTTATTCGTTACGTCTGATTGAATAATAAGTTATCATGAGTGAGATAAGTGGATTCGGCTGCCGCAAAGCCTGGGGGCTGGGAGCCATGCTTTTATTAATATTGGCTAAAGTCCCGGAATGGAGCATCGCTTTGCAGACCTTCAGACGTTGGATCATCATGACATTGCTGGCGGCGGCCGGGCTCATGATCATACCTGTGATGACGTCGCCGGTCATGGCCGCCGACCAGCCTGTTATCATTGACCACACCTGCACCGACCTTAGCCAGATACCCCAGGATAGGATAGACCTGGCCAAGCAGAATCTGCGCCTGGCTTACGGCCACACCTCGCACGGCAGCCAAATCGTGACCGGCATGGAGGTGCTGACCTGGAGCTCGGACCTGTATGCCTTTAATTGGGACGGCGACGGCGGGGCCCTGTCCTTGTACGACACCGTGCCCGAAGGCGACCTGGGCAGCCCCGACCGCGTCACCTGGGCCAGCCTGACCCAGGACATGCTAAATTCAGAAGGCAACAACCGCAACGTGGTCGTGTGGTCCTGGTGCGGGCAAGTCTCCTGGTCCAGCCCGGAAGATATCGATACCTACCTCAACCTAATGAGCCAACTGGAGCGGGACTTTCCCAACGTCACCTTTGTCTACATGACCGGGCACTTGGATGGCACTGGAGAAGAGGGCAACCTTAACCAGCGCAACAACCAGATCCGGGATTACTGCCGGGCCAACAACAAGGTGCTCTTTGACTTCGCCGACATCGAGAGCTATGACCCGGACGGCAACTATTACTTGAACCGCGGCGCCACCGACGGCTGCGACTACGACGGAGGCAACTGGGCCGACGATTGGTGTGCCCGGAATCCGGGTCAATGTGCGGATTGCGACTGCGCCCACTCCAAGGGAATCAATTGCCAGCAAAAGGCCAAGGCATTCTGGTGGATGCTGGCCAGGTTGGCGGGCTGGCCCGGACCTTAACGGCGGAGGTTATTGCCTGGGTATTGAACCGACGTGAATGATGCCGCGCTTATGAAGCGCGTGGCTAGAAGCAGACGAGCGCGTGGACTTCTTTGATCCCGTCTGCTTGCGGTGCTGTTAAGCCTCCCGGAGAAAAAACAGGCCGCCGGCCGTACCGCGAGAAGAGTAAGCCGGGGTGATCTCTCGCTCGTGGCGCGGCCGGCGATTAATCCTGCAAACTACTTTTTCAACTCATCCCACTTATAATCGATTAGCTCGGTCAGCACGCCGTTCATCTTCTTGGGATGAATGAAGGCGAACTCACAGTCACGGAAGGGCCGGGCCATTTCCCCGTCCGCTGCCGGGATAAAGGGGTAATCCTTGGGTTGCAACTCGGCAATGGCAGCGCGGGTCTTGTCCACGTTCAGGCTGATGAGCATCACGCCTTCGCCGTTTTTTTCGATCCATTTTGCCACGGGGCCGTCGGGGGTGGTGGAT
>CAZDRW010000640.1:0-2338 GCA_964507555.1 uncultured Desulfarculaceae bacterium | reverse complement strand
ATATGTCGGTGATGATGGGGCTGGTGGAGATTCCGGATTGAAAGATGAGCGCCAGGGGTTGCCCGGGATCAAGCTTGGCTGCCGCCTCAACGAGGAATTGGACCAAGCGAGTGTAGAAGTCTCCTTAGATATTGACCTGGCGAAAGTTCGTGAACGCGTCGATAGAAAGATCGAGAAGATATATGGCAAATAGCAGATCTCAACTTGATAGGGAGTCTATTGCTAAACTCGATCAAAAGGTTGGGCAAAACTTATACTCCAATAACGCGTATGTCCTGCTGGCTATCGCTAGAGTAGAGGAAGGCATGACTACTACCGAGTTAAGGGAGGAGACTGGCTTCCTGTAAATGCCGATTGACACCGCAAGCGGCGATACGGGGCAGATTCACTTCAATCGCTTCTGCCCGCGAAAAGCTCGGCCATGCATCGGCCCACGCATTCCTTACAATTGGCCGGGTCATGCTTTTCATGGCAAAATTGTTTGAAAGCCAGGTTCCAGACCTCATTGGTACGGGGGCATTTCTTGAGAAACTCCAGAAAGTTCACCATGCGGTCCATTACCTCCTGATCAAAAACGTGTTCAGCCCGGCAGGCGTTTTTTTCGGCCTGAGAGGGCGGGGTGTGCAGGATGTCCCGCAAAAACTCGGTCAGGGTGTGGTGCCGCCGGCGGATTTCGTCGGCTAGGGCTTGTCCCCTCTTGGTAAGGGTAATGTGGCTATAAGGCTGATAGTTAATCAGGCCCTTTTCGCTCAGGCTGCGCAGGGCCGAAGTGACCGTGGCCCGGGTCACCCCCACGCGCTCGGCGATGTCCTTGGAGCGGGCCACCCGGTCCTCCTCCTGCAAGATGGCTATGGCTTCCAGATAGTCCTCCAACTGATGGGAAAGCTCAGGCTCTTGTCCTAGTATCTGACCAGATTCAGCCATTTTCAAGCGCGCTCCTGTGACGGTTTTTGTTACGCCAACAATTTGATAGATATTTTAGCATATTTTATATTGACACCGAATAAAGTTAGATGTATCTAATAAGACATTATTGAGACTGAGTCTCCATATCGATTGCGCCGGGCGGCGCAGCCCGGCCCCAACCAGGTTGAAAAACGAATGGCATATACAAACACCATGCAGCAGCAAGGCGCCAACAAAGCACATACGGAATTGGCCTGGCACCAGGATTGCCTGGCCTGCACAGTTATCCTGGCCTCGGCCATGGGCCCAAAGACCATGAAAAAGCTCTTGGTCGATGCCGGTTATGACCACGTCTCAGCTTGGGAGCGTCCAGAGGCGATCCTGGAGACCATGCATGTGGTCTGCCATCATGATCAACGTATCGTGGCCGCCGTGAGCAAATCCTTGAATAAAAGGTACCGCTCAGCCTTGACCAGCGTAAAAAGCATGCAGCCCGATGAGGTAGATGAAAAAGCCAGTTCGCTTACCTTGCCTGTGCCGCTTTTATGGGCCTGCTTTCAAGCAGATGACCCGTCCCTGCGGACCCAGGGCCGCAGGCTGGCCCACATGATTCTCTGGAACGCCATAAAACGTCTGCTCGAACAACCCAGGATTGGCTCACAAGCTGAGCAGCTCGGTAAGCAGCGCAGGGCCAATGCTAACTTGCGCAACGAAATATGTGAGTTGCAAAAAGCCAAAGACCTCACCCCCTCCCCTAAGGTAAAGGCCCGCCCGGCCCTCGCCGCAGAATCAGCTCAGGGCCGCACTCAACAGGATTTCGCATCCCTGAAAAAAGCCATCAAGTCGCTGGAACGGCAATTACAGGCCGAGACACGGCAAAAGGAGCGGCTGCACCACGAGGCGGCGGTCTGGCGGGCCTTGGCCTTAAACCGGGATAAAGATGAGACTGACCCTACAGGTTCAGCCATCGTGGGCACGCAGCTCTGCGCCATCTTTGCCTCTGAGGCGGACGCAGTTAAGGACCTGCCATGCTCTGCCTCACTTTGCGGCCCCGGTTGCGATCACCGTTGCGAGCAGTGCCCCCTCCAGGGGATCAAGGTGGCGGTGATCGGTGGTCTGAAACGCATGGAGGCCCATTATTGCGAGGTGGTGGGCAAGCTGGGCGGCAGGTGCCTCTGCCACAACGGCATGGTGGGCAACGGTTGCCGCCGGTTAAGACAAGTTGTGCGCAAGGCAGATCTGGTGGTTTTCATAACCACCGTTAACAGCCACACCGCCATCAACACCGTCAAGGATGAATGCAAGAAGCACGGCAAGCCCTTCTGCGCCTTGGGCCGCACCGGTGCGGGTTCCTTGGAACGGGTGCTTTTGGGCATGGCGGGCTAATTTTTTTACATTTAATGTTTGAAACATCTAACATTAGGAGACTCGT
>CAZDRW010000639.1:0-2341 GCA_964507555.1 uncultured Desulfarculaceae bacterium | reverse complement strand
CTTTCATGTCGGCCATCGAAAAGGACGGCTTTGTAAAGGACTACGAGGTTCAGTTCAAGAAAAAGGACGGCACCCCCATCCATGTTTCCATTACCGCCCAGGTGCGCAATCGCGAGGGCAAGGTCCTGGGCTACGAAGGCATAATCAAGGACATCACCTCACGCAAGGCAGCCGAGGAAGCAGCCGCCAGGGAGAGGGAACTTATCTCCAGCATCCTGGAACTGGTGCCGGTGGCCCTGTTTGTGGTTGATAAGAGCCACATAGTACGGCACTGGAACCGGGCCTGCGAGGAACTCACCGGCTTCAAGCGCGAGGAGATGCTGGGCACCGACCGGGTTTGGGAGGTTTTCCAGAGGCCCAAAGGGGTTTCCTTGGCCGATGTGGTTTTGGAAGAGGACCTGGTTAAACTGAGCGACTTTTACGGCAGCGAGCGCCTGCGCAAATCTTCCCTGGGTGAGGGCGCCTGGGAGGCGGAGGCTCATTTCGACAACCTGGGCGGCAAACCTAAAGACCTTTTCTTCTCCGCGGCACTGTTACGCAATCCCAGTGGGGTGGTGGAAGGCGCAGTGGAGGCCATTATGGACTCCACGCAACTTAAAGACCTGGAAAGATCCTTGGCCGAAAGCGAGCAACTCTACCGCACCTTGGTTGAGGCCAACCGTGAGGGCATAACCCTCTTTGCTGGAGACCGGTTTGTTTTTGCCAACGGCGCCTTCATGACGATGTTTGGGCTTAAAAACCTGGAGGATCCCGCCGGGGACTTCCTGGAGCTGGTGGCGCCCAAAAGCCAACGCCGCTATTTGGAGTGGATGCGCCACCTGAACAACAGTTCCGGGATATTGCCGGTATTCGAATGCCAGGGCATAAGGGGAGACAGCACCTTTGATCTGGAAATGAACGCGGCGCCGGCAACGTATCAAGGTAAAGCAGCTACCTTGTTCACCGTTCGCGATGTGACCTATAGAAAAAGCATGGAAGAGCAGCTAATCAAATCCGAGAGATTGGCAGCCACCGGCAAGCTCGCCTTTGACATAGCCCATGAGGTCAATAACCCCTTGGGGGGCATCCTTACCTACGCTCACCTGCTCTATGAAGACCTGAGCGAGGGCAGCGAGCTATTCCCAACCGTGGAAAAGATCATAAAGCTCACCAACCGCTGCAAGATAATCGTGCGGGGGCTTCTGGACTTTGCGCGCCAGGACGCGCCCGAGATGGAAAAGGTGAACCTCAACCAGATATTGAAAGAGATGCTGTCATTGGTGGAGGGCCATGTTATCTTGCGCGGCATTGACATGCAGGTGAACCTGGAACCCACCATGCCAACTATATACGGCCAGCGCTCAAAATTAGAGCAGGTTTTCCTAAACATGGTAATAAACGCGGCCGAAGCCATGGAAGGCGAGGGCAAGCTTGCGATCACCACCCAAAGCCTAACCCAAGACCATGAGGCGCAGGTGATCTTCCAAGACAGCGGCCCGGGCATGGATGAGGAGGTTGCCAGCCGTATATTCGAGCCGTTTTTCACCACCAAGAGCCGGGGGAGGGGAACCGGGCTGGGGCTTTCCATAAGCCACGGCATTATCAGCCAGCACGGCGGAAGCATTTCCCTGGAAACCGCGCCGGGCAAGGGGACCAAGATCACGGTGGTCCTGCCCACCGGACGCTCAGCCAACGGTTTGCGGGAAGAGCTTATCTACTAACCCGCGCTATCAAATAAATGTCATAAGACCGGCAAACCGGCCCATGTTTCACGTGAAACAGGGGCCGGCATCGCTTGCAGGGGCGCGAATTGGTTTCACGTGAAACCTTTAAACCCGAGACCGGGCTTTTCTCGTGGGAGTTTAACAACAGAGACTAGCTGGAGATGGCCAGGATGCGCCGACCGCCGGGATCGGGAAGTTCATAGTCAATGACCCCAAGCCCTAAATCCAGGGCCGCCTGCCTATCTGAAGAACCCCGGGGCAGCACGATGCGCCCGCCGGGCGCCAGGTAGGGCCGGGCCAGGGCCAGGGATTCTTCCAGGCTGGCCACCGCTTTTAGGGTAACCGTGGAAAAAAAGCGCCCCTTCAGGCTGGCGGGGTCCTCGCGCCGGTCCAGGGAGGCGCGGCCCTGGATGGCCCGCACCCGGTCTTTGAGGTCCAGGGTGCGGATGATGTGCTCCTGAAAGCTCACCCGCTTGCCGCGAGGCTCCAAGAGCGTTACCTGCAATTCCGGTAAAGCCAGGGCCAGCACCAGGCCGGGGAAGCCCGCGCCCGAGCCGATGTCCAGCAGGGTAGGGCCCTGGAGATGTTCGGCCAGTGCCAGGGAGTCCAGGATAAGATCAACCTCCACGGATTTTTCG
>CAZDRW010000638.1:0-2343 GCA_964507555.1 uncultured Desulfarculaceae bacterium | reverse complement strand
TGCGCATGCGCGTGGCAAAAAGCGACTGCGTGCCGTCGCGCAAGGTCAAATCCATTACCTTCAAAGGCGTCGGATTGCCGCCCCAATCTAGATCGCTCATATCAATGCTCCCGCTTTAAGCAGGCTATAAAGCCTATTTGGTAAAGCACCTACAATGCTTGGGCCACCGTCTTGCCGAAAGCGCCCAAGTCCTTGATCACGGTAATGCCGGCGTCGGCCATGGCGACCAGCTTGTCCTGGGCCCTGCCCTTGGCGCCGCTTATGATGGCACCGGCGTGCCCCATGCGTTTGCCCGGAGGGGCGGTAAGCCCGGCCACGAAGCCGAACACCTGCTTGGGGTATCCCGCCTTTACGTATTCGGCGGCCTTCTCCTCCGCATCGCCGCCGATCTCGCCGATCAAGGCCACCGCCTTGGTTTGATCGTCAGCGGCGAACATCTCCAGGAGGTCGATGAACTTGAGCCCGTTGATCGGGTCCCCGCCTATGCCCACGCAGGTGCTCTGGCCCAAGCCCGCCTGGGTGAGCTGGTGCACCACCTCGTAGGTGAGGGTGCCGGAACGGCTGATGAGGCCGACCTTGCCCGGCTTGTGGATATAGCCGGGCATGATGCCCACCTTGCACTGGCCCGGCGTGATTAGGCCGGGGCAGTTGGGCCCCACCAAAAGCGTGCCGCGCTCGTTGATGAAGCGCTTCACCAGAAGCATGTCCTTGACCGGGATGTGCTCGGTTATGGCCACCACCAGTTTGACGCCGGCGGCGGAGGCTTCGCAGATGGCATCGGCAGCGAAGGCCGCGGGCACGAAGATGACGCTCACGTTGGCGCCGGTCTGCTCCACGGCGTCGGCCACCGTGTTGAATACGGCCACGCCCAGCACGTCTTGGCCGGCCTTGCCCGGGGTGACCCCGGCCACCACCTTGGTGCCATAGGCGATCATCTGCTCGGTATGGAACATGCCCTCGCGGCCGGTGAGGCCTTGCACCACAACGCGGGAGTTTCTGTCAACCAGTATGCTCATGCCGCACCTCCCGTGGTCTGGGCGATCATGGCGGCCGCGTCGCTCATGGAACCGGCCACCTTGAAGTCGAGCCCGCTTTGGGCCAGGATGGCCCTGCCTTCCTCCACATTGGTCCCTTCCAAGCGCACCACCAAAGGCACTTTCAGTTCCACCTTTTTGGCGGCTCCCACCACGCCGGCGGCCAGCACGTCGCAACGCAGAATGCCGCCAAAAATGTTAATGAGGATGGCCTTCACATGGGGGTCGCCCAGGATGATCTCAAAGCCCTTGGCCACCATCTCCTCCGAGGCGCCGCCGCCCACATCCAGGAAGTTGGCGGGCTCGGCGCCGGCCATCTTGATTACGTCCATGGTGGCCATGGCCAGGCCCGCGCCGTTGACCATGGTGCCAACGTTGCCGCCCAAACGGATGTAGTTGAGGCCGATGACCTGGGCTTGGCGCTCCAACGGGTCGGTCTCCTCGGGATCGGCCAGCTCGGCGATTTTGGTCTGGCGCTTGAGGGCGCTGTCGTCGAAGTTGATCTTGGCGTCCAGGGCCAGCAGGTAGCCCTTGTCAGTCAGAACTAACGGGTTGATCTCCACCAGGGTGGCTTCGCAGTCCCAAGCCAGCTTCACCAGGTTCTGGATGATACCCACGCCCTGGCGCAGGGCGGCGCCGTTCACCTCGCAGCCAAAAAGGAGCTGCCGGCCTTGGAAATCCCAAAGCGGCTGGCCGGGCTTGACCTTGGTGGTGAATATTTTCTCGGGCTGAGTGGCGGCCACTTCTTCAATGTCCATGCCGCCGGCCGGCGAGGCCATGACCGTAAGGCATTCGCTGGACCGGTCCAGCACCACGGCCAGATAAAGCTCGCGCTCGATGCCTACGCCCTGCTCAATCCAGACCTTGCGCACCAGCTTGCCCTCGGGCCCGGTCTGGTGGGTTACCAACTGCATGCCCAACATCTGCTTGGCGGCTTCCGCCACTTCATCGGGATTTTTGACGACCTTTACGCCGCCGCCCTTGCCGCGCCCGCCGGCATGGATCTGGGCCTTGACCACAAAGCTGGAGCCGCCCAAATCCACCGCGGCTTGGCGTGCCTCGGCCTTGGTGGTGGCCAAAGCGCCCAGAGGCACCGGTATGCCGAACTGCCTCATGAGGTTCTTGGCCTGATATTCGTGCACGTTCATTTCTGCTGTCTCCGTTTCTTATCGATGGCGGAATGCCTGGCGTTTCGATCTATCAGGTGCCATCCATTCCGTCCTGCAATTGCTCCCGGTTCGCGTAATACGTCAATTCAAGTTGCGTTTCAGGTTGTTTTTGACGTATTCGGCGATGGTTTTGGTGTTGG
>CAZDRW010000637.1:0-2348 GCA_964507555.1 uncultured Desulfarculaceae bacterium | reverse complement strand
GAGACATGTCCCCTCTAGACCCCTCAGTGACCGCCCAGACCCTGATCGAGGCGCTGCCTTACATCCAGCGCTTCTCGGGCCAGACCGTGGTGGTCAAGTACGGCGGCCACGCCATGGTGGACGAGGCCCTCAAGCAGAGCTTCGCCCTGAACGTGATCCTGCTTCGGGCGGTGGGCATCTACCCGGTGGTGGTGCACGGCGGCGGCCCCCAGATCGGCGAGCTCTTGCAGCGCCTGAACATAGCCTGCGAGTTCGTCGAGGGCATGCGGGTCACCAGCCCCGAGGTCATGGACGTGGTGCAGATGGTCCTGGTGGGCCAGGTCAACACCTCCATCGTGGGGCTCATCAACCAGCACGGCGGCAAGGCGGTGGGCATCAACGGCCACAGCGGACTTTTGACCCAGGCCGAGAAGATGACCGTGACCCGGCAAAGCGCCGCTGACCAGCCGCCCGAGATCATCGACGTGGGCCTGGTGGGCAAGGTGGTCAAGGTCAATCCGCAGGTGCTGCACTCCCTGGAGCACGGCCGCTTTATCCCCGTCATCGCGCCGGTGGGGGTGGGGCCGGAGGGCGAGAGCCTCAACATCAACGCCGACCTGGTGGCGTCTGCCATGGCCGCGGGTGTGCGCGCCTCCAAGCTGGTGCTCCTCACCGATACCCCCGGTGTGCTGGATAAGGACGGCAAGCTGATACCGGAGCTTACGCGTAAAAAGGCCCAGAAGCTTTTAAAGGACGGCACCATCGCCGGTGGCATGATACCCAAGGTTAACTGCTGCCTGGAGGCGCTGGAGGCGGGGGTGGAAAGCGCCCATATCATAGACGGCCGGGTGCCCAACGCGCTTCTGTTGGAAATATTCACCGACAAGGGCGTGGGCACTATTTTGGAAGGATAGAAGATAGTATTAAGAGATATTCGGGGGAACCCTTTGGGTGCCCCAAAAGGGTTCCCCCCCCGATCCCCCTCCTAAAAGGGCAGGGGGTAATATTTTCGCCATGGAATAATTAAGTCATTTATTGCGTGGCACGACTGGCAGAATAACAAACCAAGAGAACAAGAGGCGGAGTGCAGTGAGCGAGACCGCTATCCAAAAAATAGACAAGTACACCATGACCACCTATGGCCGGCAGCCGGTGTGCTTTGTGCGCGGCCAGGGCATGCGGCTTTGGGATGACGCAGGCAAGGAGTATCTGGATTTCCTTGCCGGCATCGCGGTGGTGGGCTTAGGGCACTCAGACCCTGCGGTGTGCCAGGCAGTGTGCAATCAGATACTGAACCTTACCCACGTTTGCAACTTGTATTACACCGAACCTCAGGCCAGGGTGGCCGAGCTTTTGGTGCAGAACTCATTCGCCGACCGGGTGTTCTTTTGCAACTCCGGGGCTGAAGCAAACGAGGGCGCCCTTAAATTGACGCGCCTTTGGGGCAAGAAGTATCTACATGGTGCTTACGGTGTTATTACAATGTATGGATCATTCCACGGCCGCACCATGAAAACGCTGTCAGCCACCGGTCAGAAGAAGATTCAACAAGGTTTCGAGCCCTTGGCGCCCGGCTTCACCCATGTGCCCTATGGCGACCTGGAAGCCTTGGACCAGGCCTGGGACGGCAACACCTGCGCCGTGCTTTTGGAGCCGGTCTTGGGCGAAGGCGGGGTGGTGCTGCCGCCGGAAGGCTATCTGGCGAGAGTGCGCGATTTGTGCACTAAGCGCGGGGCGCTCCTCATTTATGATGAGATTCAAACCGGCCTGGGCCGCACCGGAAAACTGTTCGCCTACCAGCACTCCGGGGTGGAGCCGGACATCATGACCCTGGCCAAGAGCCTGTCCAACGGGCTGCCGGCAGGCGCGGTATGCGCCACGGAAAAAGCGGCCGAGCTTTTCATCCCAGGCACCCACGGCACCACTTTCGGCGCCGGGCCGGTGCTGATGGAGGCGGCGCGGGTGGTGTTGGAAACCCTGACCCAGCCGGGATTCATGGAGCGGGTGGAAGGCACCGGCAACTACTTCCTGGAGCGCTTGCGGATGCTGGCCCACCAGCACCCGGACAAGGTGACCGAAGTCCGCGGTATGGGCTTGATGTTGGGTTTGGAACTTAAAGGCAATGGCGCGCCCTTGGTGGCCGAGCTATTGCAACGCGGCTTTGTGGTGAACTGCACCCAGGACAAAGTGTTGCGCTTTTTGCCGCCTTTGATCGTCATGCAGGAGCATATCGACGCACTCATGGAGGCGCTGGAGGAGGTACTGGCAACCTGGCAGCCGCAAGCGGCCAAGTAAAGGCTTGCTCCCCTGGCCTAGTGAAAACCGCAGCCCGCTTGCTCGGGCTTACAAATAATCGGGAAAGCCCGGCT
>CAZDRW010000636.1:0-2349 GCA_964507555.1 uncultured Desulfarculaceae bacterium | reverse complement strand
TTCGACCTGGGCCCTGAGGTTCGTCGGATTCACCACGGCACCGCATTCGAAGGCAACACAAACACGCCGAATCGTAATCGGTACGGACGACGACTTCGGGTCGATCGCGATTTCGACACAAGCCGCGACGCGCGATCCCTTCTCCGTGCCGCAGGCCAGCCCGTATCCGACGCCTTCCGCCGGTTTCGCCGGCCGCGCGGCCAATGGCCAAAATGGAGCCGGTGAGTATGCCAGGCATGGCCGCCGGCAACACTACCTTGCGGATGGTCTGCCAGCGGGTGGCTCCCAGGCCCAAGGAAGCCTCGCGGAAAGTGCTGGGCACGGACCTTAAAGCCTCCTCCGAGGCTCCTATCACCGTGGGCAGGATCAAGAGACCCAGGGTCAAGGAACCGGCCAAGAGGCTCACTCCGAAGCCGAAGAAAACGCAAAAGAGCGCCAAGCCGAACAAGCCGAAGATAACCGACGGCACGCCGGCCAGGTTCTGGATGCCCAAACGAACCAAGCGCAGGAGCCTGCCTTCGGTGGCGTACTCGGAAAGATAGATGGCCGCCGCCACCCCCAAGGGGAGCGCCACCAGGATGGCGCCGATGGTCAGGTAAACCGTTCCTACGATGGCCGGAAAAATACCGCCCTGGGTCATGGCCTCCTTGGGAGGTTCACTGAGGAAGGTCCAGGAAATGGCGCCGACGCCCTGGATCAAAATCCAACCCAAGATGGCGCCCAGGCTGCCCAGCACTAATACAATAGCGAGCCTAAAGATCCAGAAAGCCGTCTCCTGGCGCATCTTGCGCCCGGTCAGCGATTTGGCTTCCATTTTTTTCATAAGGTGGCGGCTCCTCTTTGCTGGAAACGCCGGCTGATATAGGTGGCCACCAGGTTAAAGGCCAGGGTTATGAAAAAGAGGACTATGCCGATGGCGAACAGCGCGAAATAATGCTCGCCGCCCACCGGGGCCTCGCCCATCTCGGCGGCGATGGTGGCCGGAAGCGGCCGGGCGGAGTCAAAGATGCTCATGGGTATCATGGCCGCGCCGCCCGCCACCATGAGCACCACCATGGTTTCACCCATGGCCCGGCTCATGCCCAGGATAACCCCGGTGCCCATGCCGCTGATGGCTCCGGGGATCTGCACCCGGGTCAGGGTTTCCCAGCGCGTGGCGCCCAGGGCCAAAGACGCCTCCTTGAGATCCTTGGGCACCGAATGCAAGGCGTCCTCGGAGATGCTGGTTATGGTGGGAATGGCCATCAGGGCAAGCATCAAGGAGGCGTTCAGCACGTTGAGTCCGGTGGGGATATCCAGAAGCTGTTGCATGAGAGGCGCGATGACCACCATGCCCACAAAGCCCAAAACCACCGAAGGCAAGCTGGCCAAAAGCTCCACCGCGGGCTTAATGATTTCACGCATGCGGGGGCCGGCCACCTCGGCCAAATACAGAGCCGCGCCCACTCCCAGAGGCACCGCAATGACCGAGCTTATGAAGGTGACCGCCAAGGAGCCCATTATCAGCGGCAATATGCCGAAGTCGGCCGGGTCATAGGTGGGATACCAGAACTGGCCAAAAAGAAAATCCGGAAGGCTCACCGTGGCGAAGAGTCCTGCCCCCTCGCGGAACAGGAAGAGCACGATAAGGGCCATGATGATAACCGAGAAAAAGCCGAGCACCGTAAATAGAGCTCTGATCCACGCCTCCCGTTCCCGGCTTTTTCCGCCGGTAAGGGAGGGTCGGGGTACCGCAACCGCCTTGGGCGTCGCAGGAACTTTGGCTATTCCTTTGTTATCCACTGCTTCCGCCTGTGATGCGCTGGCCATACCGGTCACATTCCTTTATTATAATCAGCTGCCTTAAAACACCCATAATATAGTGCAGGATGGCGTCACATGCGCGCTCACCGCGTTACAAGTGTGTGACAAAAATCGGGGCCCAATTTAGGGCCCCGATTTGCGGTTTAGGCTTTAAGCCGCTTGAAACGGCCTTGTATCCTTCAGGTTAGAACTTGAACACGAAGTCACAGAAGAAGGTCTGGAAGTCGTGCATGGCGCTGGAGACCTTTTCATCCTCGGCTTTCATGTTGTAGTAGGTCAGGTTTACCTGGCCGTACTTCCAGAACTTGTAGCCGGCCTCCAAGACCAAACCCTTGCTATTCACATAGCCGCTATCCGAGTCGGCGATGAAGCCGGGGGTGGCGTTGGCTTCCACATTTTTGTACCAGGCGCCGAAACTGAACTTGTCGTATTTGACCTTGGCGCCGGCAGCCCAGCCCTTGTTCTTGTCGTCATAGGGGCCCTCGGCGTCCTGGTTGGTGAAGTAGTGGCCCCAGAAGCCCAGGGAGCCCTTCTTGGAGAACTTGT
>CAZDRW010000635.1:1259-2349 GCA_964507555.1 uncultured Desulfarculaceae bacterium | reverse complement strand
GGCTCTCGCGCCGGAATCCCTTCCAGCACACCTGCTTGAGCGCCTTTTGCTCCCAAGTCTTCCGGCTCCCAGCCAAGGGTTGCCTGCCAGTGGCGCTCAACCTCGTGCAATGGCGGCCCTCCCGCCAAAGGCCGGGTCGCCCCCGGGCGCTATAAAACGAGCGGCGCTTTTCGGTGCCAAGACCAAAAAGCGCCGCCTTGATTTTGGTGGGCCGTGCGTGGATTGAACACGCGACTCTCTGCTTAAAAGGCAGATACTCTACCGGCTGAGTTAACGGCCCAAACTACTAGAATTTGGATATCTACCATGGCCTCCCGGGGGTGTCAAGAAAGGCGGCGGCCTCCATTTAAACCGGTTTCGCTTGGCCAATGCCATGGAATCTATTTTCTCACGCTTATATGCCTGGCGGCCTCTTTTTCTTCTAACTGAATATGATATAAATAATAGACGATCCATCAAATGTGCTAACCGGAATTGGGAGGCCGATTAATGAGCGGAATCACAAAGGGTCTCACGGGCCAGGCCTCGGCCGTGGTGCGCAAGCAAGACCTGGCTTCGGCTTATGGCAATCCGGGCGTGGACGTGATGTCTTCCATGACCCTGATGACCCTTTTGGAGCAATCCTGTATTGCCGCCATAGCCCCCCACATGGGGCCGGAAGACATGACCGTGGGGGCCCACATGGCCATGGACCATCTGGCGCCCACGCCGGAGGGCTTCAGCGTGACCGCCCTCGCCGAATTGGCCGAGGTGAGCGGCCGCAAAATGGTTTTCACAATAAGCGCCTTTGATGGCGCCGATCAGGTGGCCAAAGCCACCCATATCCGCTTTCTGGTCGATAAGCCCAGTTTCCTAAAGCAGGTGGCCACTAAGGCTGCCAAGGGAGCCTCCGCATGAGCGCCAAGTCAAAGGCAAAGGCAAAGCCCGAGCCAGCGCCCGCGCCCGGTCAGGGCAAGGTCTCATTTTTTCCTGCCTGGTGCAAACGCTGCGGCAACTGCGTGGCATTTTGCCCGCGACAGGCCCTGGCGCAGGACGAATGGGGATATCCCTTCCTAAAGGACCCGAAACGCTGCACCACCTGCGGGCTTTG
>CAZDRW010000635.1:0-1249 GCA_964507555.1 uncultured Desulfarculaceae bacterium | reverse complement strand
AAATGCTGTGCCCTGATTTCGCCATCAGCGTGGGCGAGGAAACCACCACCCAGGCAGCCCCAGGACCCTCCCTGGGCAAACCCGGAACTCAAGCCGCAATCAAGCAAAGCCCCGAGCGTCTGGCTCCGGCCCCATCTGAGGAATAACGGCTTTGCCCTGGTAACTCAGACGCCGGCCAAGGCCGGTTTAAGCGTGTAAAGGAACGTCATGGCCAAACCCAGCCACAAACCAGCCCGCCTGTTGCAAGGCAACGAGGCCATAGCCTTGGGAGCCTTGGCCGCGGGCTGCGATTTTTTCGCGGGCTACCCCATCACCCCGGCCAGCGAAATAACCGAGATCATGAGCCGCGAGCTGCCCGCCCGAGGGCATCCCTTCATCCAAATGGAGGACGAGATCGCCTCCATCGGCTGTTGTCTGGGCGGGTCCCTGGCCGGCCGCAAGACCATGACCGCCACCTCCGGCCCCGGCTTCAGCCTTATGCAGGAAAACCTGGGCTATGCCTGCATCGCCGAAATCCCCACGGTCATTGTCAATGTAATGCGCGCCGGCCCCAGCACCGGCATGCCCACCAACCCTGGGCAGGGCGACGTGCAGCAGGCCCGTTGGGGAACCCACGGCGATCATCCGGCCATCGTGCTCTGCCCGGCCACGGTGGGCGAGTGTTTCGAGGTGGCGGTGCAATGCTTCAATTTCGCCGAGCGCTTCCGCACCCCGGTCATCCTTCTATCCGACGAAGTGGTGGCCCACATGCGGGAGAAAGTGGTTCTGCCGGCCCAGGATGAGGTTGTGGTCATAAACCGACCGCGGCCCCTGGAGCCGCCGGACTGGTACAAGCCCTATAAGACCGACGGCTCCCAGATTCCCCGGCTGGCCGATCTGGGCCAGGGCTACCGCTATCACGTCACCGGCCTGGTGCACGACGAGCGCGGCTTCCCCACCCGGCGGGCCGACGAGGTCGAGCCTTTCTACGCCCGCCTCTTCAACAAGATCAGCCGCCACTTCACCTTGTTGGAGATGGTCAAGGGCTTTGCCTTGGAAGACGCGGAATACCTGCTCATCACCTACGGTTGCACCGCCCGTAGCGCGCAGGCGGCGGTGCGCCTGGGCCGGGAGCGCGGCCTCAAGATAGGTCTGTTGCAGCTCATAAGCCTCTGGCCCTTCCCCCGCCGTCCGGTGGAGGAGGCGCTGGCCGGCAAGAAGCTCTGCCTGGTGCCGGAATTGAACATGGGCCAGATCAGCCGCGAGGTGA
>CAZDRW010000634.1:0-2353 GCA_964507555.1 uncultured Desulfarculaceae bacterium | reverse complement strand
GGCCTCCCCGGTCGGACAAGCCCACGGATTCCAATAGCTCGGTGGCCCGCTGCCTCCGCTCGTGGGCGGAGCTTCCCCGGTAGATCAGGGGCATCTCCACATTCTCCAGGGCGCTCAAGCGGGGAAGCAGGTTGAAGCTCTGGAACACGAAGCCGATCTTTTGGTTGCGCAGGGAGCTCAGCTCGGAGTCATTCAGGCCTTCCACCTCCCGCTCCTCCAGGAAGTAGCGCCCGCTGGAGGGACGATCCAAGAGGCCCAGGATGTTTAAAAGGGTGGATTTGCCGCAGCCGCTGGGGCCCAGGATGGAGATGAAGTCGCCCTCCCGGGCGGTCAGGTCCACGCCGCGGAGCACAGGCAACTCAACCCCTGCCAGGGTAAAGGTGCGCGTCACCCCTTGCAGCCGCAGCATGACGGTGCCGTCTTCACTCAGCATAGTTAGTACAGCACCACCTCTCCGGGCTTGAGGCCTTTTTTGATCTGGATGAATTCGGCGCTGCTGAGGCCGGTGGTCACCGGGCGCCAGACCGGCCCCTCCGGACCCGGCATCCGCACCGCCTCTCCTTCCTGGTGGCGCTTAACTGCCACCACCGGCACCAGCACCGCGTCTATGCTTTCTTCCACCACGATACGCACCGACGCGGTCATGCCCAGGCGCAGAGTGCCGGCACGCTCCGAAGTAAGGCCCTCCAGCTCGATCATCACCGGGAACACCGGCACCCCGTTTTCATTGGCGGCCTGAGGATCAACTCTGCGCACCAGGCCCTCCAGCGGTGCCCCTCCCAGGGCCGGACCGGAAACCAGGGCGCGCTGACCAAGGCGCACCCTACGCACCGCCACCTCGTCCACGGTGGCCTGGACGCCCAGCGGCCGCTCGGCGCCCACCGCCAGCAGGGGCTGCCCCTCGCGGACCTTGTCCCCCAGCTCCGGAAGGCGCCCGCCCTTATCTTTCTCGTGCGTGGGCGGGCGCATCACCACCCCGGCGGTAGGCGCGCGCACCACGGTGTGCGCCAGCTTCTCCCGGGCCTCGGCCAAGGCGGCCTCTGCATTCATCATCTCAAGTTGGGCTACGCGCAGCTTGTCCTTGGAGCCGCGCTCGCGCACGATTATCAGCCTTTCCTCGGCATCGGCTACGCTGGCCTGGGCTCGGCGCAGGTCGGTGCTGGCGTTGTCCAGTTCGTCCTGGGGGATGATGCCCTCCTTGAAGAGCCGCTCGCTTTCCGCCAGGCGATCCTTCTTGATCTTGAGGTCCAGCTTGGCCAACTCCAGCCGCCGCCCAGCCTCCCTGAACTCCGGCCGCCGGGCCCAGCTTTGGATCTCGGCCTCCTGCTGCCTGGCCTTGAGAACGGTCGCCTCGGCGGCGCGCACCTTGGGCTCCACCTCCTCGCGGCTCAGCACCAGCAGCATTTCTCCCTTGGTCACCCTCTGGCCCAGCTCCACCTGCCGCTTCTCCACCCGGCCGCTGACCTGGGCCGAAACCGTGACATTGATCAGGGGTTCGATGAAACCGCGGCAGGAAACGGTTTGCTGCAGAGACCCGGTGCGGGCCTTGAAGCTGCGCAGCTGTCCCTGGGCCGCATCCTCCATTCCGGCCATGGGCGCAGGCGGGCCGTCGCCGCCGCCCCAAACCCACCAGAGCAGGCCCAGCACCAAAAGCAAAGCCAGCCCACCGGCACCCAGCTTCATCCAAACGCCCCGCCTCTGGGTGTCTTGCAGATTGCGGTTGCGCTCCTCCAACTCTAGGTAGGCCTCGGAAAGCTCCTTGTGCTTGGCCTCCAACTCGCGCGCCAGGTGGTCGCGCTGCTCGCGCAGGCTGTGCATCTTGGTAATGTCCATGAAGACCAGCGCCGCGCCCAGCCGTTTTTCCTTGCCGTTCCTTAATAGGGCAGTGGTCAGAGCCAGGTGTCGCAGTTCGCCGTCGTCCCGCTTGAAGGGAACCTCGGCGTAGGGCCGGGTCTCCCCGGAGACGATTAGGTCCAAGAGAAGCTGATTGAAGTCGTCGTTCTCTTCCTGCAGGAAGAAAATCTCGGCGTAGGGCCGGCCCAAAACCTGGCCTGCTTCCAAGCCCAGAATTTGAGCTGCTGCCGGGTTGAGGCTGGTAATGACCCCGGCTTGGTCGAGCGTGACCACCCCATCTGTGATGGAGGCCAGAATCACTTCGGCTATGGAGGCCTGTTGCAAATCATCCCTCTGGGGGCTCGCACCCGCCAATAGCTACAGCCGGATGCATCCGCCGGGCGTTTGCGGGAGAATCCGCTGTTTCCTTAAAGGGCAAGGCGGTTTTCAACGGCAACTAAAACCGCCCGGGGCAAACTATCCCGTGACTGGCAAACCTCTTCATCCCGGTTCGGTCGCA
>CAZDRW010000633.1:0-2355 GCA_964507555.1 uncultured Desulfarculaceae bacterium | reverse complement strand
CCGCCCCGGTAGTCGAAACGCATGGCGCCGGCCCGCATCACGCCCACGGCAAAGCATTCGTGGAAATGCTTGCTGAAGTTCTGCCGCTGGTAGCGCGCGTGCAAAAGCTCCACGCCCTCCAAGCGCCGCGGTCGCCATACGCGGGCCCGTTCCTGGGTCTTGGCTCCTATGACCGGCTGTTGGGGCAAGCTAGTTTCTCCATAGCAGCGTTCATGGGATTATCATTACCGCGCTTGGCTTAAATTTCTTGTACAAAATTGCGGCCAGCTGAGGCCTGACCCACGCGGGGTGCCGCCTCTCAACCTTGGGCGTTCAGTTTTATGGTCACCGCGTTATGGCGGTCAGGGCATTCCAGGGTGAGCTCACTGTCGGGTGCCCAGGGTATTACACCGCCGAACTGCAGGGTCTGCAAACAGGGAAAGATGTCATGATAGAAATAACCGCACAAACCGCCGGCGTCCCAGCAGCTCAGCGTGAAAACATCACCTTGGCGATGACCGGCTCCACACTCGCCTTTCATCGCGATCACCTGAGCCTTAAACTCCTTGAAGCCTTTTGGTGTGTCTGCCATCTGTCTCCTCATGGTCTAGACGTTGCCAATAAATCAACCGTCAAGGGATTGCGCCATCTTGATTGACTATAGGTCCTGATTTGAATAATGCATGAAGCGGCAAGCCTTTAACAGGCTAAATAACGCATTAACCCAATCGCCATTCTACTTCCTATCAATGTCTCAAGCCGGCTCCATCCAGGCCAGCGCAGACAGGGCACCCAACAGATGGGGCGGCCGGACGGTGAAGGTATTGCCTGCTGCAAGCTGGCAAAAGCGGTCGAACTTATTAACATATTTGGAAGTTTTTAACCGCCCAGTGAAAACGCCTTGACTTTTAATGCCGGTTCATTCCAAGCTCTAACCATCCGCTACCGTCCGTCCCAACAAAAAAATACGCTGGGCCCGGCATAGAATATTCCATCCCTGAATGCCCAATTATTAGGTTTTTTACCGTTACTCCGGCTTGGCTTTAGGCCAGGAAATCCCTGTACCCGCAACCATAAAGCCTGAAGCCCACACATCATGGCGTCTGCGGACCGATAATCGCGTTATCTGGCTTAAATATTGCATCATTCCGACAAGCGCCGTGAATTTGACGCAAGGGAGGTACAAGTTCGTGCCAATATGTCCCAGTTGGCCCTGGTGGTAAAATGAGGCTTCAGGACACAGCCCTAATCGGGTTAGCTTTGCCCATCCAAGATGAGGTTTCCAGGCCCCTTCCCCATTTCGCTTGGCAGCCTAAGGGTTTGCTGACCCGTTTGGCCGGCCGCCACAGGCTTGATTTGAGCCGCCTGCTGCAATCGGGCCCCAATGTGTGGTTGTTCCGGCATCTGCACCCCGTGGCCAGCCGCTGGTTTTTAGGCCTGCTGGGACGAGCCTACTTCGGGCTTGACAAAAGCAAGCGCGACAAAATATTGACAAGTCTTGAAGCCTTCCTGGGTCCGGAAAGCGATCCGTCGCAATTGCATTCCCTCTGGAAAAACGCCCGCAGCGGCATCATCGATCATTATCACGAGAAGTTGATGCTGGGCTTCAAACCGCTGGAAAGCCTGCAAGCGCTGTTGAGCAAACGCCTTACCATCGAAGGCAAAGCCACCCTGGCCCAAGCCCACAATCAGGGGCGCGGCGTGATAATGGTCACCGGTCACTTCGGGGCGGTGGAATACATACCCCTTAGCCTGGCCATGTTGGGTTATCCGTTAACCACCATGGTACACTGCAAGAGTGAAGGCCTGCGCCAGGCCTTGGAATACAAGGCATCGCTCTTCAACACCAATCTTCTTGACCCCAAGAGCGAGAGCGTGTTATTCCGCGCCTTGCAGGAGTTGAAAGAGGGCCGGGTGCTGATCACCCAATGCGACGAACTAGATTGCTGGAGGCCCTACCCCAATCAGTTGATAAATTTCCTAGGATTGGATTGCGGGCTGGACCGGTCACTGGACCTGCTGGCGCGCAAGTCCGGTTCACCCGTGGTATTCGGCTTGATGCACCGCGAGCCGGGCCGTCGCTACCGGCTCAGCTTGCGCCAAGTGACTTCAATGGGCGCGGCCCCCAAAGGACATGTGGCCCGCACCTGCCTTGATCTGCTCAACCAAAACATCAGGCAAGAGCCTGAAGCCTGGTATGAGTGGGCCAAGCTGATAAGGCTGATTGATGACACCCCCCCAGTCGCAGATACAGGTCACAAGCCTGTCCGCATACCTCGTGAGGTTGCCGCTTAGATTTCCCATAGAGCATAGCCTGGCCAACAACACCCATACCAATTCCCTGGTTATACGCCTGCAGGACGCGAGCGGACGGAC
>CAZDRW010000632.1:0-2365 GCA_964507555.1 uncultured Desulfarculaceae bacterium | reverse complement strand
AGGGTTAGTTTCAGCGCGCCGCAGAGCCCGTGAGTTATTTGGTCCCTCGTAATTTTAGCGTTTGGCACAAAACGTTCGCCTATTTATAGCAGCATGATAGTACATATGACTTCGCTGGACAAGGGCTTATATGCGCTTGGCTTGTGTAGTGATGCGGTTTAGGCGAAAATAGTAAGGAACAGCTTTTAACCCCGCCCGCAAAGGAACAACTAGGTGACAGGCATGAGAAGGATTTCTAAAGGCGTTTTGTTTTTAAGTGCGCTTTTGTTTTGCCTGGGCTCCAGCGCGGGCTGGGCTGCCGAATGGCACGTGGCAGCGTCCGGCAGCGACGGCAATCCCGGCAGCCAGGCGGCGCCTTGGGCCACGCTGCAATACGCGGTGGAACAGGCCCGGCCTGGTGACACCATAAACGTGCACGGCGGTACTTACGCCGGTTGCCGCATCACCCGCTCCGGAGAACATGGCGCCTGGTTAACCCTGCAGGCGGCACCTAACGAGCAAGTTACCATCAATCGCCCAGGCCCTAAAAACAGGCATCGCAGCAATTTGGAAATGGAGACCTGGGACGGCGACCGCAAGGTGGCTTATTGGATAATCCAGGGCTTTAATGTCGCCAACGGTCCCTGGGCGGGTATTGACATCCGGGGGCAGGTGGACAGCTTCAACCATCATATCACCCTAAAGAACAACGAAGTCCATAACAGCGGGCGCACCGGCATTTTTGTGGCGTTTAGCGACGATCTTTGGATCGAAGGCAATCAGAGCCACCACAACGGCGAGCATGGCATCTATATATCCAACAGCAGCGACCGGCCAACCCTGCGCAACAACGTTTGCCGCGACAACCATGCCTGCGGCATTCATATGAACGGCGACGCCAGCATGGGTGCCGACGGCGTGATTTCCGGCGCACTGATCCAAGGGAACACCATCTACGGCAACGGCCGCGGAGGCGGAGCGGGCATCAACATGGATGGAGTGGTGGAGAGCGAAGTCCTTGCCAACACCATATTCGAAAACCGGGCAGGCGGCATCACCCTATACGCCATTAACGCAGCCGAGGCCAGCCGCGATGTGCGTCTGGAGCATAATACGGTGCGCATGCCCAAAGGCAGCCGCTGGGCGGTCAACATCACCAACGATACCTGCCGCAATATAGTCATGCAGAACAACACTTTTTATCATGCCGATGCCAGGAGGGGCGCGGTGCGCATACCCACGCCCAACCTGCCCGGCCTTATGAGCGACCATAACCGGGTGAGCGACCGTTTCAGCCTAGACGGCGGCAACAGCGTGATAAATCTACGAGCCTGGCAATCCCATGGCTGGGATCTGAACTCCACCGTGGTCAGCGAAGCCGACCTTAAATAGTCCAAACTTGGCTTAGGGCTTGAGCAGCCAGCGTAAAGTGGCGCGGCCGCTCTGGGATTGGTCGATCTCCAGGGCGCAGACCGATCCGGGCTCGAACAATATATCCAGGTGGCCGTCTCCGCTTAACAGCAGGGATGCCACCAAACGCACATTGGGCAGGTGGCCCACCGATAGGATGCTGCGGTCCGTTAGTCCGCTAAAGAGCCTGAGCGTCTCCTCCGGCGGGGTCATGGATTTCACCAGGTTGGTCTTTTGGATATATTTTTCCGGATAACCCAAAACCTGGGCAACGATGGCCGCGGTCTGGCGGGCCCTTTTCTTGGGGCTGGTCAAGAGCAGCTCCGGAGCCATCCCCAAGCCTTTGAGCTCGCGGGCGACACAGCGGATCACTTCCTCGCCCTGAGGGCTGAGGCCTTCCTCCGGGTCAAGCTCCTTGGCCAGATAGGGCCCGTGGCGCATGAGATATAATTGCATTTCCCGGTCCCTCTCCCTTTATGCTCCACTCCCGAAAAGCATAGCATGAAAAAGTCCTTCTGCCTGGCTTAGGGCCATCGGCCTTAAGCCCCACGCAGGGCCAACCAGTGCCACCTTTCCCCGCCGCCGCCAACCTCGCTGGAAGTGCATCTAAAGGGGAGAATTTCAAAGCATTCAGGATCAAAAAAACGGGGCAGGCGGATAAGGACCAGGGGGCTAAAGGCGAACGCCAATCCGATAAGATCGTCAGTCGGCGGCGACATGTCCTTTAGGCGCGAGGCCCACTGATCGGGCGGCTTGCCCGGCGGCGACCAGTCCGGGTCCAGCAGGCAGGCGGCAAAAGGCGCTGCACTGGCTGGGGTGCGCAAGGCGGGGCGCCGCAGGTCGCAGCAAAGATGGGAAACTTGGCCCTCCAGGCCCAGGGCCGCCAGGTTGGCTCGATTGGCCTGCAGGCGTTCCGGGTTTTGATCCACGGCCAATATCCTGCGGCCCGCGCGGGCCAATTCCCGGGTAAGGCCGC
>CAZDRW010000631.1:0-2367 GCA_964507555.1 uncultured Desulfarculaceae bacterium | reverse complement strand
CTACCTGATATCCGACACCATCACCAAGAACCTGTTCGAGACCCAGGAGAGCGCGGCCGAGGTCGGCTACGCCGGCTCTTGGTTCAACTTCAGCGTGGGCGCCTATGGCGGCGCCCTGCAGGAATCCAACCAGGGCGATGATGCCCTGATAAATTCCTACTACACCCGGCTGCAGCTGATGACTCCGGAGGGCGCCCTGGGCGGGCTCAAGCTGTCCGGCGGCGTGGCCTACACCAACAATTTAGGCGATGCCGCCGGTCTGAGGGATAACATCCCCGGCGAGCGGGTCCAGAGCCTGGTGGGCGGCCTGTCCTTCAGCCTGGCGGCCGAATATAAAAAATTCGCTTTGCTGGGCGAATACATCACCGCCCTGGATGATTTCAGGCCCGGCGAGCTCCGTTTCGCCGATGGCGGGAAGGCCCGGCCCAGCGCCTTTAACCTGGAGCTAGGCTATACGCCTTGGGAGAAATGGAACTTCGCGCTGCGCTACGAGGGCGGCAGCGACCTTTTCGCGCACGAGCCCGAACGGCAATGGGGCGGAGGCGTGAACTGGAACTTCCTGCCCGACACCACCCTCAGCTTTGAGTATTTGCGCGGGGAGTACGCCAACGACGACACCCGCGACCTGTTCACCAGCCAATTGACCGTAGCCTACTAAACCTGCCCAGCCCTAGCCGGTCCGGGCGCCATTTAGGCGCCCGGACTTTTTTCACCGCAAGGCACTTGATAATTTTTAGGTGGTAACCTGCCATAGGTTTGGTTAAGAATAGTGTAGGAAAGTTACTTACATAAGCTGCCCCGCTAGCCGATTACCTCCGTCTAGTCAATTGCTGCTACGGCTCCAGGGGCATTACCACTGACGGAAGGTCCCTGATGAAAAAGAGCTTCTCGGGTATGTCGTTAAGGCAGCGCATCGTGGCGCCGGTTTTGGCCGCGTTGGTCATTATGGCCGTGGTTGGCGTCTGGTTCAGCCATTACCAAAATGTCAACGATCTTGGTCAGATCGCCGAAGAGCGCCTGGCGTCCAGATCGCAAATGGTGCAAGCGGAAGTGGCGACCGCCGGCGCGCGGGCCACCGCCCTGGCCAGCCTGGTCGCCGCCATACCGCCTATTCAGGAGGCCTTTGCCCGGGGCGACAGGAAGGCGCTGAGCAATCTCACCTTGCCGGCTTTCTTGGAACTCAAGAAGAAGCTGGGGATAAGGCAATTCCAATTCCATCTGCCGCCGGCCACTTCCTTTTTCCGGGCGCACAAGCCGGCCAAGTTCGGTGACGATCTTTCGTCCTTTCGCAAAACCGTGGTCGCGGTCAACCAGACCAAAAAGCCTGTCACCGGAGTGGAGAAAGGCGTGGCCGGAGCCGGTATCCGGGGGGTGGTGCCGGTTTTCTCTGGCGGTAGGCACATTGGATCGGTGGAGTTCGGCTTGGCCTTGAATGATAGCTTGGCCAAATTGATAAAGAGCCAGTACGGCTTTGATCTCTCGATCATGGCGCCCGATGGCAAGGGTGGTTTCAAGCCCTGGGCGCAAAGCGGCGAGTCGTTCTTGCAAGGATTGGGACAGGGATCGCTTGACCAAGTGCTGTCCAGCGGCAAGCCCTTACTGCGCTTGTTGAAAAATGCAGGCCGCGACCTCTATGTCTACTTGACGCCGCTGAAGGATTATTCCGGCCAGCCGGTTGCGTTGTTGGCCATACCCCAGGACAACACCAAGGCCATGCAGGAGATTTGGGCTCAGACCTGGTGGCTGGCGGCGGCGGCGGCGGTTTTGGTCGCGGTCTTGGGCTTTATCACCTATCTGACCGCCACCATGGTGGTTAAAGTGTTGGGTAACATCTCCCGTCAATTGGGTGATGCGGCCGGCAACGTGTCCGGGGCGGCCGATGGCATCTCCCAGGCCAGCCAGAACCAGGCGGATCAGGCCGGACGCCAGGCGGCCAGTCTGGAAGAGAGCGCCGCGCAATTGGAGGAACTGGCCGGGCAGAGCAGGGAAAACGCAAAAAGTTCATCACGGGCGGTGGCCTCACGCGACGAGTCCCGCCAGGCGCTAAACGAGGCCGAAGAAAAAATGGCGCGGACCGTCCAGGCCATGGAGCAACTGAAGCAAACCGGAGAAGAAACCGGCAAGATCATAAAGACCATAGACGAGATAGCATTTCAGACCAATCTGCTGGCCTTGAACGCGGCGGTGGAGGCCGCGCGCGCCGGTGAGGCAGGGGCCGGATTCGCGGTGGTGGCCGATGAGGTGCGCAACTTGGCCATGCGGGCGGCGGAAGCGGCCAAGAACACCCAAAACCTCATTGAAGGGTCGGTGGTGCAGATCAACCAGGCGGTAGGCTTGGTGGAGGCCACGGGCGGCTCCTTTGCAACC
>CAZDRW010000630.1:0-2374 GCA_964507555.1 uncultured Desulfarculaceae bacterium | reverse complement strand
CAGAAGCCCAGACCTTCCCAGCCCAGGTAGAGAAAGGCCAGATTGTCGGCCAAGGTCACCACCAGCATGAAGAAGGTAAACAGGTTCAGATAGACGTAGTAGCGGACCAGGCCCTGATCCTCGCGCATGAAGCTGGCCGAGTAGAGATGAATTACAGAACCCACGAAGGTGACCATCATAGCCATGAGCCCGGCCAATGAATCGTAGTGCACGTCCATGGCCGCCTGGAAGGAGCCCACCTTTATCCAGGACCATAAGGTGAAGTCCTGAATGCGGCCGTGGCTCAAAATCAAGGCTCCAGCCGCCGCAGCCAGCGCGATCAGAACCGCGGCACAGGCGGACGCACGCACTCCGTTCCGCCCCAAGCGGGAGCCGGCCAGAGCGTTGAGTGCGGCCCCGGCCAGCGGCGCCAAGAGCATTATGAGCACCAGCCCCTTCACCTCGAGCCTCCCAGCATTTTAAAATCGTCCGGGTTCAGGCTGCGCCGCCTGCGGTGGGCCAGCACCACCAGGGCCAGCCCCACCGACACCTCGGCCGCTGCCACCGCCAGGATGAACACCACCAGGGCCTGACCGTCCAGGTTGCGCCAATACAGGGAGCCGCCCACCAGGGCCAGCCCGGCCGCGTTCAGCATCACCTCCACACCGATTATGATCATAAGCAGATTGCGCCTGGCCACCACGCAGGCCGCGCCGACCAAGAACAGCAAAGAGGCCAGCACCAGCACATGTTCCAGAGGCACCATCACCGGCCCTCCCCTTGCCGCTCGGTCCGCGACTTTCTGCCCAAATAGAGCGCGCCGGCCAAGGCCGCGAACAACAGGAACGAGACCACCTCCACCGCCAGCCAGTAGCGCTGGAACACGTAAACGCCCAGGTCCAGGGGCGAGGCCGAGGCCAGGCTCATTGGCTGCGCCACGGAGGGGCCAGCCGCCAGCAGGGCGGTAAAGGCCACCAGCAGAACCAGGCACAGGACTCCGGCGGGCAGCCATTGCAAGGGGTAGCGCCAGCCCTCGCCTCCGCTCACCGGCATGGCCAAGGTCATTACGATGAACACGAACAGCACCATGATGGCGCCGGCGTAGACGATCACCTCCAAGGCGGCCAACAGGGACGCGCCCAGCAGATAAAACAACATGGCCGTGCCCACAAAGGAGATGACCAGATGCACCACGGCATGCATGAGGTTACGCGCGGTCACCGCCAGCAAGGTAGCGATAAGCACCACCAGGCCCAGCAGGTAAAATATGAGGCTCGCGAAAGTCACTTGTTCCCCTATGGCAGGTTGCTGAGCGGATCCACCGGATCGTACTCGCCCTCATGCCCGCCCTTGCCGCCGGCTTGGTCGGTTCCGGCGTGTTGGTAAAAGTTGTAATCCGGGTGCTTGCCTCCGTGATCTATTAAGAGATCCTCTTTTTCGGCCACCAGTGAAAGCCAATCATAGCTGGCCATCTCGAAGTCCGAGGTGAGTTGGATAGCCAGGGTTGGACAGGCCTCCTCGCAGAAGCCGCAGTAGATGCAGCGCGCAAAATTGATGCGGAACCAGGCGGCTCGCCGTCTGCCATCCGGGCGCTCCTCGCTCTGCATGGAGATGCAGTCCACCGGACAGGCGGCCGAGCAGAGATAGCAGGCCACGCAACGCTCCTCGCCTTCTGGGTCCCGGGTGAGCACGATGCGCGCCCGGCTGCGTTCGGGGAGCACGCGCCTCTCTTCCGGATATTGGATGGTGATGGGACGCCGGAACAGATGCCGCAGGGTCATGGCGAATCCCTGGAACAAACCCAGCGCCTGGCGCAGCCCTTCGGCGATATCATGCCCCAGTCCGGGCATCCTGTTATTTTCCTTTCCGTCGTTCATGAGGCCAGCACCATAATCCCGGCGGTGACCACCAGGTTCACCAGGGCCAGGGGCGTCAGCACCTTCCAGCAGAGGTGCATGAGCTGATCCCAGCGCAGCCGTGGCAAGGTGCCCCGCGCCCAGATCATCACAAAAACCACGGCCAACACCTTGCCCATGAACCAAACCAGAGGCGGCAGCAGCGGGCCGTGCCAGCCGCCCAGGAAGAACACGGTGACCAGGGCCCCCAATACGATCATGTTCACGTACTCGCCCAGAAAATAGAGACCGAAGCGCAGGCCGCTGTATTCGGTGTGGTAGCCGGCCATGAGCTCGTTCTCGGCCTCGGGCAGGTCGAAGGGCATTCGCTTGGCCTCGGCAAAGGCCGCGATTATAAAAATGACGAAGGCAACCGGATTGACTATCGCGAAGGGCAGTCCTGCCTGGGCCTCCACGATCTCGCGGAAGTTGAAGGACCCCGCCAGCATCACCACCGGTGCCAGGGACAAAGCCAGGGGCAGCTCGTAGCTGATCATCTG
>CAZDRW010000629.1:0-2378 GCA_964507555.1 uncultured Desulfarculaceae bacterium | reverse complement strand
TCCTTGACCCCCTGGCTATCGCCCGAGACCACGATCTCGCCCAGCTCGTAGACCTGGTAGTCTTTTTTGTCCAGCTTGGCTACCTGGGTTTCCTTGGCCGGGGCCTTTTCCGCGGCCAGGGCCGGCACAGCGCCCAAACCCAGCGCCAGGCACAGCCCAATTATTGGAATGATCCTTTTCATGCTCCCCTTCATTGTTCCCTCTCTCCCTTTTCCCCCCTGCAATTGCGTCTTTGTTGTTCTATATCGACTGCCGATATCCTTCTTTCTGCAGTAACGATCAGCGCAGACATGGCCCCACGAAAATCACGCCCAGCCAACCTTCCTTTTGCGCTTTCACCCGGTCCATGACCTTGTTCAAATCCGTGCGCACCACTTTCTCCCCCTGGCCGTAGCCGGCCCGGTAAACGATGTTTACCGGCGTGTCGCCGGGATAGGCCTTCTTCACCGCGCCCATGAGTTGATCGAACTTGGGCAAACCCATGAACACCACCAGGGTGGCGCCTTTTTGGGACAGGAGGCTCAATGTGTCGGGACTCTTCAAGGCAGTGAAGGGATCGCTGATAGCCACCAGACCCTTGCAAGTGATGTCCCGGCCTATGGCGGCGGAGCCCGCGTTGAATGCACTTAGGCCGGGGGTGAAGCGGATCTGGTCCTTGGCGAAGAAATCCCCCAGCCAGCGCCAGGAGCCGTAGACCATGGGATCGCCCCAATCCAGCACCGCCACGCTTTTTCCGGCGGCCAGGTTCTGCTTGATGATGGCGGCCGCCTTTTCCTGATCCGCGCGGCGCATGTGGCGGGACTTTTCATCCTTGTGGGTCTGCTCGGGGTTGAACGGCTTCTTGCCAAAGGTCATGGGATCGAATAGCACCGGCTTGCCGGCCAGGAAGGGGGCGAAGCGTTTCTGGATGTCTTCCGCCGCCACCAGCACATCGGCCCGGGCCAGACTGGTGAAGGCTTTCAGGGTGAGCATGCTGGAGTCCCCGCATCCCATGCCGATGACTTGCAGTGTGGGCTTGGTGGCCAGAGAATATGCCTTGATGGAAGCCGTGGCCTTGACCCAACGGTCCGCCCACAGATCATCAGGAAATACCAAATGGAACTTGCCGGTGTTGTCGATGGGCTTGCCGTTCATCCGGTCGGCCAGGAGAATGCGCCCGCCCAAGGGGCCCAGGAATATCTCGCCCCAGGAGGCCAGGGAGCGGTAGCCGTCCGGCGCGCTGATCAGATACACTGTGTTGACATCACCCTTATGACCCAGCCGCTCCAGGAGATCGCGCAGCGGGACGCCGGAGTACTCACACCGGCCGTGGAAGCCCTTGCCCTCGCCCACCTGATCGGCGATGAGCGTGAGCCGGTTTTTAGCTGGCAGATCCTTGACAACCAGGCTCTTGCCGCCGGCGCTTAGCGTCACCTGGGGGGAATAGAGCTTGTCCTGCTTGGGACCCCAGGAACCCGGCTCCAGACCCACCACCTCGATGGAAACCACGTTCTCCAGGCTGCGGTCCGAGAACTTGTCCCGGGCCAGACTGAGCTTGGGCAGCCCCACCTGGCGCGAAAGCTGTTTCAGCCAAGGTTCGTATACCTCGGGCTTGTGGCAGGCCCTGCAGCTCTTTTTGGGCATCACCGGCCGGGCCGTCACCGCCAGCAACGCGTCGCCCGGGTTTTGGTGAAACACCTCGCCCCAGGAAACCACCACTTGCTTGCCGTCGGCGCTGCGCACCTTCAGGGCCAGATCGACTGGTTTGTGAAAGCCGCCGGACTCCTTGCCCAGTTGAGCCAGTTCCATGAGATCGCGCAGGGCAACGCCCTCCAGCCAAAAGACTCCGTGAAACGAACCTTTTTGTGATATACCGTTGTGGCGAACCCGCACCTGGGGCAGGCGGGCTAGATCCTCCAAGGATAGCCGCAAAGGCTGCTGGACCAGCCCTGTGATCCTTAAAGGTCCTGGCGTCTCGCTCCCGGCATAGGCCGTAGCCGCCAGCAGCAACAACCCCATGATGATGAAGATTAATTTACGCATGCTGGTATCATCCCGTTTCAGTTGATTGCAGCGGCCGGCGCTGCCGGATTTGACACATGTCTTTATTGACAAGTGTGCCAAATAAGACATAATGCGTGGCCTAATGTCAAGATTAAAGTAGGTCCTAAGGGGTTGGGCAGGACATATGGGCGAACATACCTCCACAGGCTGTAAAGCCACTCCGGAACTGGCCCGGCGGGTGGGCCTGGTTTCGGCCGGCTGCGTCATCGTGGCCAACATGGTGGGCGCCGGCATCTTCACCACCAGCGGCTTCATCATGCAGATGCTGGGCAGCGCCTGGTGGCTTCTGGCCTGCTGGCTTTTGGGCGGGCTCATCGCCCTGGCCGGGGCGCTTA
>CAZDRW010000628.1:0-2387 GCA_964507555.1 uncultured Desulfarculaceae bacterium | reverse complement strand
GGCTGCGGCCGCAGGGGGCGCGGGAGCCGCCGCCGGGGCCGCCACCTGAACCGCGGGGCGCGGCGCGGGCCGGGCCGCCCGGGCCGGGCGCTCCAGGTCAAGCGTCTCGTTCATGCGGGGCACGTGGAAGCTCACCCCGGGGAACTGCTCCTGGGCCAGGGCCTTGAAGGCCAGGGATGACTGTTCCTCGCCGTGAATCAGGTTCACCCGCATGCCCGGCTTTACCAAAGGCTGCAGCCAGCTCAGCAGCTCGTCCCGGTCCGCGTGGGCCGTAAAACCATTGATGGTATGCACCGTGGCGCCCACGGAAACGTCCTCGCGGAAGATCTTCACTTTCTTGGCGCCCTCCACCAGGAGGCGTCCCGTGGTGCCTCTGGCCTGGAAGCCCACGATCACCATGTGGCAGTTCTTGCGCCACAGATTGTGCTTCATGTGGTGCTTGATACGGCCGGCACTGGCCATGCCGTTGCCCGCCATGATCACGGCCGGACCTTTATAGTCGTTGATGGCCCGGCTTTCCTCGGTGGAAAGGGTGAACTTCAAATTGGGCAGATCCAAGGGGGTGTGCCCGTTTTCCAAAAGTTCGGTGGTGGCTTGGTCAAAGAACTCGGGATGCTCCCGGAAGATATTGGTGGCCCTTATGGCCAGGGGCGAATCCAGAAACACCGGCATGTCCTCCGGCATATCGCCCCGGCGGTAAGCGGCGCTCAAGGTATAGATGATTTCCTGGGTGCGCTCCACCGCAAAGACCGGGATCAAGACCTTGCCGCCCTGGGCATAGGCCTCGTGAATCGCCTCGATCAACTCTTTCTGGCTGTCAGGTATGGATTTATGGGTGCGGTTGCCATAGGTGGTTTCCATGAACAAGGTGTCCGGCGGATCGAAGGAATGGGGGTCCGGCACGATGAGCTGGTTGGGCCGGCCCACGTCGCCGGAAAAGCCCACCCTATGGGTCTTGCCGCCCGCCTCCAGGGTCAAAAGCAGGCTGGCCGCGCCCAGGATATGGCCCGCGGGCACCCAGTTGGCGCCCACCCCGGCCATGAGGCGCAGGTCCACCTCCATTTCCACCGGCTGGATCAGGGCATCGGCGGCCTCGGCGTCCTTGCCCTCGTAGAGCGGCTCGATATCCTTGGCGCCCTTGCGGTTGTTCTTGCGGGTCTGCCACTGGGCCTCCATTTCCTGGATATGGGCCGAATCGGCCCACAGAATGCGCAGCAGCTCGGCCGTGGCCTTGCTGGCGTACACCGGGCCGTCATAGCCCATGCGCACCAGGCGCGGCACCAGGCCCGAATGGTCGATGTGGGCATGAGTTATGTAGATGGCCTGCAGGTCCTTGGGATGATAGCGTTCGTTATCCCAGTTGTAGGTTTCAATGCGCTTGCCGCCTTGAAACATTCCGCAGTCGACTAAAAACTTGGTGTCCGGATCAGGCTCCACGAGATAGGCCGACCCCGTAACCGTACGGGCCGCCCCCAGGCAGGTAATGCGCATGCCAACTCCTTTGATGCATATTTATTCTTAGCGGGTCCAATACCCCGCTGCTTGCGGCGGCCTCTGTGGATTCCCGCCGATACCCTGCTTTTTTAACGGCGGGGCAGTTTATTGCCGTAGCTTATTCCACGTATTCGTTGGCGCCGATATCCACTCCCGCGCCTTGGGGACGGCTGGTGCCGAAGTAATCATCAATTAACCCCTCGATGCCGACGCCCTGGTCCACCACCTCGCCCACCGGGCCGTTAAGGGCCAAATCGCCGGCCGCCACATCGCGGAACCAGCCGGCCTGAGCCGCAGTGATATTGGACGCCAGAGAGGCCTGCCCGCCGTCGCGGGAGGCGATGTCCCGGTTCACCAGGTTGTTGGCGATATAGCAGCCGGAAGTTGAACCGAAACGGTATTCAATGGCATTGGGGTAGCCGTGCTCCTGGTAGATCGTGTTGTTATACACCCGAGCATCGCTGGCGCTCTCCAGGGCGATGCCCACGTCGGCGAAGCCCTCGCTGGAGTCATGGTAGATCATGTTGTTGCGAATCACCCCGCCCCGGTGCCCGCGGTCGCCCATGCCGAAGCCGATGCCCCGGTCGCAGTTTATGATCAGGTTCTTCTCCACGATGGTGTCCGCCGAGTCGGACCAAAAATGCACCGCGAACTCGGCCACATCGTCGGCCGGGCTCCTGATGCCGCGGAAGGTGTTGCCGCGCACCACCCAACCGCTGGCCTGGTGGGCGTCGATGCCGCCGGTGTAGCTCTGATTGGCGATGCCGGCGGTGAACTCGAACAACGAGCCTTCCACCAGACCGTTAGTCGCCCTGAGATCAAGCCGGGCCGGATCATAAGACACCTTCAGCATCTGCTCGCCGGTGTCGATCACCCGGCAGTTGATCATCTTG
>CAZDRW010000627.1:0-2388 GCA_964507555.1 uncultured Desulfarculaceae bacterium | reverse complement strand
CCGCCACGACCCGCACGGGCGTTGGCGTGGCGCAGGCGAACGCGGCCCAGGAAGTGGGCATCCAGCGCGCGCAGCTCGGCGTCACGGAGCAGGGCCAGCTTCTGGGGGCGGCCACGGGCCTCGTCCAGGCGCAGCAGAATGCCTTCGACAGCGCCGTCTCGGCGGCCCGCGGGGCCTTCCTGGGCATGGCGGGCAATCCGAACGCCGCCCTTGCCAACAGAGCCAAGCTCGCCCGTGGGGCAGAGGTCAACTGGGGCTGGGACCCGCGGATGTTCTTCTGAGGAGATAAGCCATGACACTCGCTCCGATGATCCTCGCCGCCACGCGGCGGCGCGGTAAGAAGATGGTGGAGATTGGAGACCCGGAGGTTGACGCGGACCTGGGCATCGTCCAGCCGCCTCCCCAGCCCGCGCAGGCCTACCAGCCCGTGGAGGTCGCTGCGCCAGCCCTGCTCCCGAATGTGGGAGCCCGGCCCATGTACAAGGACGTGCAGTACTACGCGCTGGGGCCTACCGATTTCCTTTCGGAGGGCGCGGGCAAGATCGGCGTGTCGCCCCAGGAGATCGTGTCCGCGAAGGGCGAGACCCTCGCCCGCTACAGAGACGCCATCATCAAGGCGTTCAACGCGGACCCCATGTACCGTTTCGAGAACGGGCAGTGGCTCAAAGCGAAGGCACCCGGGGAGGGCGTTGTGCCGGGGCGAACCTTCCTTGCCTCGCCCACAGGCCAGCCGCAGCCGACGGCCCCGGCGCCGGCGGCGGTCCCTGCGGCGGAGTTGCCGCGGGCCACCGTGGCCCCCGGCTTGCAGCCCGTCAACCTTCTGAGCGAGGGGGAGATGGGAACGCAGCCGGCGATCACGCCGCAGGGCAGCCCGAGCGGCTTTCGCGGGGCTGGCATCGGAGTCCCCGGGATGGGCACCCAGTTCACGGAAGGGGAGGGCGGCAACTGGACCGCCCGCACCCCGCAGTGGGCGAAGGACAAGATCGCGGCCACGCGGCTCGCCAAGGAACGGAAGGCGAAGGGCACCAAGGCCGTCGCCGCCAAGAAGGGCGGCGTGCCGGACCTCGAAGGGATCACGGCAGACAAGCTCAAGGCCAACGCGCTGCGCTACAAGGCCGCACTGGCGAAGGCCAAGACGCCGGAGGATCGGGTCGCCCTCAGAACCGCGTGGCAGGCCAACCGCACGGACATCCTGCGGGAAGCCAAGGAAGACCAGAGGTCCGCCTACCTGACTGGCATTACTCAGGCGCGGAAGGACAGCCAGGCGTACCAGGGCCAGTTGGCCGCAAACCGAAAGAGCTACGACGAGTTCGTCGCCAAGCGGGTGGGCGGCATGGTCCAGTCGAAGATCGACGACATTGAGGCGGCAAACAAGGTTCTCAGCGACCCAAAGGAGAGAGGGAAGCTGGACCCAGGCACCGATACAAGGCCAGTGATCGTCGTCAACGACAAGGGGGAACCTGTCACAGAGTCCATGCGCGTGATGCTCGATTCGGCCATCGCCAAAGCCGGGAGCAGCGACAGAGTGCGGCTAAGGACGAGCGTGAAATTCGTCAATCAAGCCGATATTCTGGCTCGTGCAACGGAAATCGTGAGCAAGGCGACCCCCTACGGCTCAGGAGCTTTCGCCCTTCCGCCGAAGCCCGAGTCCGTGGCGTGGCTTGAGGGCGAGGAGCCGGACATCGAAGTGCCGGAGGTCAGCCCGACGCTGACCCAGGCGAATCCTGCCGGAATGGCCGCCGGTGTCTCGGCTCGGATGGAGGGGCAAGGCGGCGCGGCACAGGCTCAGGAGCAGGTCAGCCCAGAGGTTATGCGTCGCGTATCTGCCGCCGCTGCAAAGGCTGGCATCACCGTTGAGGAAATCCTGCTTGGCATGCGCAGGGCGAAGGCCGGCGATGCTAAGGCTGCGGCGCTCCTCAAAGCCATGGGGTTCTAGCCATGCCTACAACCGAAGGACAGGCTCTAAGGGACTATCTTCGGCAGCCTGAAGCCCCCGCGCAGCCTCCGCCGGAGCCCCCATCCGTTGAAGGACAGGCACTCCGAGACTACTTGCGTGGTCTTGGAACCGCGCCCGCGGCCCAGCAGGCACCGGCGGCGCCGGCCCCTGGCGGCGTAGAGGTCGAAGTCTACAAGCCTGGCACGGAATTGCGGGAGCCGGGCCCGCCGCGCTCTGCGGAGGAACTGGCGGCTGCCCAGGAGCAGGCGTTGACGGCTCCCGAGCGTTCGTTGGGCTCCATGTGGAAGCCCGACGCTTCCGAGCAGGCAGTTACCGAAGCGGTGAACGACACGCTGAAGGCCATCGCAGCGAGCCTGCTGATGGAGCAGGTTTTAGCGCCACACTTCGAGTTCAGGCCGAAGAAGCGTCTACGGTTGCTGTTGGTGGTCAGC
>CAZDRW010000626.1:1260-2405 GCA_964507555.1 uncultured Desulfarculaceae bacterium | reverse complement strand
TTTGGTCGCTTAAAAGCTGTTGCCGTTTGGCGGGGTCCTCGGGATTCACCTGCGCCAGGACGCCGCCCACCTGGGTGCCCGCCGGCACGGAGTAGGTGTCGCCCAGGCTGGTAAGCCGCCCGGTTCCGCCCCTGATTTCCTCGAAGTTGATGTAGACCCCCAGATAGCCGGCCTTGATGTTGCTCTCATTCAGCGGCGTGGAACCGCTTTTATTGTAGACCGCGAAGAACTCGAAATACTTGGTGCGCGGGGCCCAGGCGTTGCTGCCTGTGTTGACGCCCAATTGGCGCTGCATGTCAAAGGCCATGACGTTGCGGATCATGGTCTTGTCCACGAAACCGGGCGCGTTGAAAACCCAATGCTCGCCGCCGTCGGCCATGTCCAGGAAGTTGCCGTCCACCTTCTTTTGGCCCTTGCATAGCCCTTTCAGCTTGACGGCGAACTGTTTTTTGGGGAACCCAAGGGTGCTCTGTCCGCGGATGTGCATTTCGGCCTTCCTACAGACGGCGGCGGAGTTCAAGGGCGCGCTGGGGTCCAGGGGGTCGTTGAGAGGCACTCCCTTGGAGCCGGGCAGCAGGACATAAAGGTCAACGTCGGTGTAATCCGTCATCTCGTCGGCGTTGGCGGCCTTGGTGGTGTACATGATCACCAGCGGGTTGTGGAACATCCCGTCGCTGGGCCAGGTGACGGGGCCGGCCAGGGCCGGAGCGCCCATGGCCAGGGCCATGAGCAACGTAAGCAAGAAGAGCATGGGGGCAGGAGTGTTACAACGGGACGCTTTCATCTGGTACTCCTGTTGGGGTGCCTGGAGCCTAAATTTTGGATTATGGGCGAATCTCAATATTATATCCCATGAAAAATGAACCCGCCCAGGGATTTTGCGGGCCAAGCCCGGGCCATTCCCCTCTTCATTTTGGACTATTAGCTGTGCTATAAATATATGGAGACAAATTAGATACCCAAGCCCTGTTGGATCTTATAAGGAGGGGAAAAAACCAAGGGGCTTGGCGCTCAGCCAAAGGAAGAACATAGCTCGGGGGCCTCCTCTAGAGCGAAGTTTGCCCGGCGCAGCAGTTATTAGCCAGCCGTTACACCAGTCCGCTTTCCAGAGTTAGCCCTAAATCCTATGCGAACCTGCGTGCCCC
>CAZDRW010000626.1:0-1250 GCA_964507555.1 uncultured Desulfarculaceae bacterium | reverse complement strand
GCGAGAGCAACGGCATGGTGGTCATAATTCATTTAAGCGGCCCCTTTTAAGAGGGGTTGCCAAAAGAAAGGGAGGCTAACCGTGAGCACTGAGGTTTTGCCGGGCAAGAAGGTGAAGATGGAAATATACGCCGAGGACGCGCCGGTTTTGCGTGAAAAAGGTCAGGATTTCCAGCAAGCCATCATAGGCAAGACCATCCAGCCCGAGGATCAGGTGATGTTCAACGACGTGATAATCGGCGTAACCGCCACCAAACCCAAAGGTCCCGTCCAGGTCAACAAGGATACCGCCATCAAGGTGAGCATCACTAAAAAGCCCATGATGCTCACCTGCTCTCACTGCGGCCAAGACCTGCAGCGCTACAGCCCCACTTGCCCCGGCTGCGGCACCAACCTGCAGGTGGTGGCCATCTAAGAGCGGCAGGCAGGCTTAAATCCATAAGGCGGGAAGGGCCCTGGGGCCTCCCGCCTTTTTGGGTATTTCGCGACACCGCCTCCCGGTCCAGGTCCGCCGGGGGACCTGTTTGGCCGCTTGTATAAGCAGGCCTTGGACCCGTATAATCTCCGGTAGATGCAGCCCCGTAAAAGCTAAGCAAGCCCGCGCCGTTGCCGATCAGCGCCACGGCTTTATATAACCAGGAAAGGAATGCGCTCTATGTCCGATAGCCAGGTTAGGTTGGATTTCGCTTACTGCACCGCCCAGGGATTGGGCCAAAGCGGCTTGGACGCCAAGCACCTGGAAGCCCTTACCAAGGAAATGGCCAAGGTCCACAAGGCCATGGCCGGTGAGCGGAAAAAGGACATCCTGGGCTTTTGGAACCTGCCGGCCATGGGCGAGGCGGGCCTGAAACCCATCCAGGCCCAGGCAGAGCGCCTGGCCCAGATCGCCGACACCTTGGTGGTGCTGGGCATCGGCGGCAGCGCTCTCGGCGCCACCGCGGTGGACATGGCGCTCTCGGGTTTCTTGCGCCACGCCTTCCCCCGCCGTAAGGGCATGCGGCTTTTCGTGGCCGACAACCCCGACCCGCGCTGCTTCGGCCAGCTCTTGGACGGCCTGGACCTCACGCGCACCGCCTTCAACGTGGTGTCCAAGAGCGGCTCCACCGCCGAGACCATGGCCCAGTTCATGGTGGTGCGGGACACCCTGGAGCGCGCCTTGGGACGCGAGCAGGCGGTGAAGCGCATCGTTTTCACCACCGACCCGGAAAAGGGCAACCTGCGCCTCCTGGCCGGCCGCGACCCCTATGCCTG
>CAZDRW010000625.1:0-2419 GCA_964507555.1 uncultured Desulfarculaceae bacterium | reverse complement strand
GCCTCCACCATGAGGTCCACCAGACGCATCAGGAGCAGGCGGTCGTCAGGGGTCAGCTGCCAGGCCTTTTCAGTGTAAGCGATCTTTTGATCCAGGGACTCGGTTTCATGGGCGTGGCGCAGCCAGTCTATGGGCAGCAGGCTCACATCCAGGCGCACCTCACCCAGCACCTGGCCGTCCTTGAGCGCCTGCACTTTTAGGTCGGGGTTCTCGTAGACCTTGGGGCCCAGCAATTCGCTTAGGGTGTGGTAGTTATTAAGATCGACCAGAGGCATGCTGGCCAGCCGCGTGCGCAGGCCAAAGCTCAGCCAGGCGTCGGACTTGGCTTCCTGCACGCGAAAGGGCACATCGGGATGCAGGGCCAGCACTCCGCCGGGGCGCACATCCACCGGCTTGCCGGCCAAGGAAAAACGGATATAGCGCAGGTGGGGCCCGGCTTCGTCGGCGGAAACCGGCTCTTGGGCGCATGCCCAACCGGTTACCAACAGGAGCGCCAAGAGGGCCAGGGCTAGTCGGCGGATCATGGTTCGCCACCTATGCAAAAGAAAATATGAACCCGTTAGATAAGATACCCAAGGCTGGGAGTTAAGTCAAAGCACCGCCGCTTGGGCGAGGCAGGGTTCCCGCCCTTCGGTCTTGACTGCTTGGGCCCTCACCCTCAAAACCTGGCCCGGTTTGAGGCCGGGGCCGAGCTCCACCAGGCAATAGTTGGCGCTGCGCCCCAGGCCGGATCCCTCAACTACCACGCTCAACTCGCGGCCAACTTGGGAGCGCACAAAGCTAAGGCGTTTGTCCCGGCCCAGATCGCGCAGGATGTCGGCCCGCCGCTTCACCTCGGTTCCTTTGGGCCGCCCGGGCATGCCGGCGGCTTTGGTGCCGGGCCGGGGGGAATAGGGGAATACGTGCAGATAGGCGATGGGTAGATCATCCAATAGCTCCCTGGTTTCCTGAAAAGCCTCTTGGTCTTCGCCGGGCAGGCCCACCAGCACATCGGCGCCCAGGCAAAGGCCGGGCAGCAGAGCCGCCGCCCGTTTAAGCTTGGCGGCGTATTGGGCGGCCAGGTAGGGCCGGCCCATGGCCTTAAGGAGCCGGTCGCTGCCGGTCTGCAAAGGCACGTGCAGATGGGGGCACAGCCTGGGCTCAGCGGCCAAGAGCCCCAACAGCTCATCGCTGATTTCAGCCGATTCCAGCGAAGAAAGCCGCAAGCGCGGCCCCGGGTGGGCGCCCAAAAGCGCCCTTAACAATTGGCATAGCTCGCCGCGCGGCTGTAAGTCCCAACCCCAGCGTCCCAGGTGAATGCCGGTGAGCACCACCTCCGCGGCTCCGGCCTGCGCCAGCTCTTTATAGGCCTCCACGGCCTGATCCGTGCCCAGGCTGCGAGGCCGTCCCCGGGTCTGAGGCACGATGCAATAGGCGCAGCCCGCGTCGCAGCCGTCCTGCACCTTCAAGAGCCCCCTGGTGCGCCGGGGTCCCGGCGTCTCCCAACCTGGGCACCAGGATCCGGCGTCAGGCCGCTCTGGCTGTGCCTGAGGCCAGCCGGCGTTCTCGGCGATCAAGCGGGCCAGCTCCGGCAGGCTGGCCCGGCCCAGCACGGTGAAGCCTTGATCAATATAGCTCTGGGAGTCCGCTTGAACGTCGCAGCCGGTGATCACCACCCGGGCGCCGGGGTGGGCCCTGGCCAGGCGGCGGGCCGCCTGGCGGGATTGCCGGGCCGCGGCCCCGGTGACGGTGCAGGTCATTAGCACCGCCACCCGGGCGGCTTGGCCGCGCCCAGCCGGACGCAGGCCGCAACTCTCCAAGGCCCGGCGCAACGAAGCGGCCTCGGCTTGATTAACCTTGCAGCCCAGGCTTACGACCTGATAAAAGCCGGGGGCCTCGTTATCAGAAGCGCGCACGGATCCGCTTGAAGGCCCCGGCCGATCGGGTGATGGTGTCGTCCGAGCAGCAGAAGGCTATGCGGAAGTAACCGGGACCCATGAATCCGCTGCCGGGCACCACCAGGGTGTTTTCCTCCTGGGCGGCCCTGGCAAAGGCCACATCGTCGGGGATGGGGCTTTTGGGGAATACGTAGAACCCGCCCAAGGGCTTGACGTATTCGAAGCCGGCATCGTCCAGGACCTTGAGGATCAACTCCCGCTTGCGCGCGTATTGGGCCACGTCGGCCTTGTCTTCCATGAGCTGGGCCACGGTTCTTTGCATGAGGCCCGGGGCGTTGACAAAGCCCAGGATGCGGTTACACAGGGTCATGCCTGCCATGAGAATGCCCTTGTCGGCGATATCGGGATGCACCGCCACGTAGCCGATGCGCTCACCGGGCAGGCTCAAATTCTTGGAGAAGCTGGTGACCACGATGCTGTTGCTATAGATATCGAACAAGCTGGGCACGGTAATGCCGTCGAACACGATATCCCGATAGGGC
>CAZDRW010000624.1:2139-2425 GCA_964507555.1 uncultured Desulfarculaceae bacterium | reverse complement strand
CCACAACGTCAAGCCGGGCATTACAGGATGGGCGCAGGTTTGCTACCCCTATGGCTCCAGCCGTGCCGCCGCCTTGGAGAAGCTCAACTACGACCTCTACTACATCAAGCATTCCAATTTGAGCATGGACTTATTGATTCTGATTCAGACCTTCAGGCTCCTTCTTTTCGGAGGGGGTGGAAGATGAGCCCAGATCAACACCTTACAGCACCAAACATCTCCAAGGCCGAAAAGACGGCTTGGGTACTTTTACTCTTGGCCTTGTTTGCAGTCTATGCGCCCCATA
>CAZDRW010000624.1:0-2129 GCA_964507555.1 uncultured Desulfarculaceae bacterium | reverse complement strand
GGTAAATTGGTGGAATGACCCAAACTACTCCCATGGCTTTCTGGTCCCCGCGGTGGCGGCTTATTTGCTATGGCGCAACCGCGACGACTTGAAAAGAGCGGCAGACAGGCCCAACGCCTGGGGTTTGGCCGTGATCGTGGCCGGGCTCCTGTTGCTGGTGCTGGGCTATATAGGGCATGAGTTTTTTCTGCGCCGCTTCAGCTTAATCCCGGTCCTTTGGGGCTTAGTTCTCACTGCCTGGGGATGGGGACTGGCCCGCCGGGTATGGTTCCCCGCGACCTATCTGGTGCTCATGATTCCCCTGCCCTACGTGGTCTATGACTCGGTAGCGTTTCCCCTACGCCTGGTGGCGGCATCCTTCGCCGGCTGGGTACTGCAGTTAACCGGTATGCCGGTGCTGGTGGAAGGCAATATCATCAATTTGCCAAACACGGTACTGGACGTAGTGGACGCTTGCTCAGGCATCCGCAGCCTAATATCGCTTTTGGCGGTGGGTTTGCTCCTGGCCTATTTTGTCACACCCCGAATCTGGCAAAAGGTGCTTTTAGTGCTTTTGGTGCCACCGGTGGCAATCTTCACCAATGCGCTAAGAGTGGTGAGCGCCGGACTTCTGGCGGAGTCTTTTGGCCCAAAGGTTCTGGACGGAGTGATGCACGACCTCACGGGCTGGATTGTTTTCATGGCCGCCTTTGCCTTGCTGGCCTTTTTGGCCTGGCTCATGCGCCGGCTTTTCCCAGATACCAGCCTGGGGGAGGTGACCAATGAAAAGTAAGCGGCGGGCGGCTTATCTATTCGTCTCTCTGGGCCTGCTGTTGACCGCGGCCTTGATCGGCTATCTGGGCAGCGAGGTGCAACCGCAACATTTGCGCGCTCCCTTGGACCATCTGCCCAGGGTAATTGAGGGCTGGCAGGCAATGGCCCCCGACCACAGGCTGGACGAACGCACCTTGGAGTTACTGAAGCCCCAGAACTATATCCTGCGCAACTACCGTAAAGGTGGCCGCGACATCGCCCTGTTCGTGGCCTATTTCGGTTTGCAGCAAGAGGGCCAAATAATACATTCACCGCGCAACTGCCTGCCCGGCGGAGGCTGGGAAATCGTTTCCCGCCGCAAATTGACAGTGCCCGGCGCCGGAGGCACCGGCTGGCGTGTCAATCACCTCATATTGCAAAGCGAATTGGATCGTTTAAGCGTACTTTATTGGTATCAAGGCCGTGGCCGCATCGAATCCAATGAATATTGGGAACGCCTAAGCTTGGTTACCGATGCCATACGCATGCGTCGCAATGACGGGGCTTTGCTGCGGCTCACCGCAGTAGTACCGCGTCATGGCAACCATGCGGTTTTGGACGAAGAATTGAAGCTGGCAGCGGTGTTGATCCCTGCCATGGAGCGCCTTTTGCCACCGACAAGCGCCGCGGATAATCCGCCGGCCGCTGCCCGGCCATGACTCACCAGGAGCCGTGAGAATTGGGCTTTTTTCTCACCCTGCTGTACGTTGTCATAATTTTCATACGTCCCCAGGAGTTTGTGGGCGCCATGAAAGCTTGGCCCATCCTGGACGTGATGGCAGTGCTCAGCATTTCAGCGCTTTTTTTGGAAGGTAGCTTCACTTCCGAAACTTGGCGCCGTTCGCCTCTCAATCAGCTTATGCTCGGCTTTTGGCTGGCGCTCATGCTTTCCTATCTCACCGCGTTCTCCTTGTGGGGCACCCGTATGGCCTTCGGCCTCTTCGCCAAGGTGGAGATCGTCTACCTGCTCATCATTTTTTCGGTTACCACCTTCCGGCGCCTAAAGATTTTTACCTGGACTCTTGTGCTGATGGGGTTTTTTCTGGCAATGCAATCCTTGTGGCAATACTATACAGGCGTTGGGCTTGTGGGCGGAACCGCATTGCAACGCGGTGAATTGATGCAGTCCAGGGGCATCGGTATTTTTCAGGACCCCAATGATCTGGCCTTGAACATCGTTTGTTTCCTCCCCTTTGTCCTGCCCCACTTCCACAAATACCTGCTCTCGCGCACCTGGCTGACCAGCATACTGTTTCTCATACCCATGGCCACCGGCATTCTCTACACCAGATCCCGGGGCGGCATTTTGGGTATGGCCGCCGTTTTTTGGTACTACT
>CAZDRW010000623.1:0-2426 GCA_964507555.1 uncultured Desulfarculaceae bacterium | reverse complement strand
CCGCATTCATCCCTACCACTTATGGCGGCTGAATAAGGCGCTCATCTTGACAATCCCTATACCGTTTGGTATAGTGCCTTCAGTAACCCTTGCTGGAGACGCGCTTGGAAGCCAAGCAACGCATATTGGATGAAGCCCTGTCCTTATTTGCCGCCAAAGGCTTTGACACCGTGGCCGTGCAGGAGGTTTGCGAGGCGGCCGGGCTCAGCAAGCCCACGCTCTATCATCACTTTGGCAGTAAATATGGTCTGTTGCAGGCCATATTGGAGGAAGTATACCTTGACCTCCTGGGCCGGGTGGAACCCGCCGCTAGCTACGCCAGAGACCTGCCGCTCAACCTGTATAAGGTGGCCGGAGCCTATTTCGAGTATGCCCGGCAAAAGCCCAGAGCCTACCGCCTGCTGCTCTCCCTGTGGCTGGCCCCCGAGCAAAGCGAATCCTTGGCCGCCGTGCGCCCCTGGAATCAGCGCCAGCACCAGATCCTGGAGGACCTGTTCGCCGCCGCCAGCCATGACCACGGCAACATGAAGGGGCGCCAGGCCCGCTACGCCCTCACCTTCCTGGGCATGCTCAACACGCTGCTGGGCGTAAGTCTCAATGGTTACCTGGAGTTGAGTGAAGACCTGGCCTTCCAGTGCGTGCACCAGTTCATGCACGGCATCTACTCCTGATCCCCGGCCGCCAGGCAGGATGAGCAGGATGGCCGGGGCCCTAGAGGGAACCAAGTGCAAAGCGGCGGTTGCCGTTAGATTGATTTAAGCCCGCGCCTTGGCCTAAAAAGGCGTGGTTTTTTGGTCCATCAATATACCGATTGGTATAATTGCGAGGTGCCGCATGACGGATTGGGCAAAAGACGCCATCTTTTATCACATCTACCCCTTGGGTCTAACCGGGGCTCCCCACCAAAACGACCCGCAAATAACGCCGCAGGACCGCCTGCAGGCCCTGATTCCCTGGCTGGACCACGCCCGCGGCCTGGGCTGCAACGCCCTCTACCTGGGACCGGTCATGGAGTCCTCCTGCCACGGCTATGACACCATTGACTATTATCAGGTGGACCGCCGCCTGGGCGATGGCCCGGCCTTGGCCCGCCTGGTGGAGGCCGCCCACCAGCGCGGCTTCAAGGTGGTCTTGGACGCGGTTTTCAACCACGTGGGCCGCGAGTTCTGGGCTTTCCGCGATCTGCGCCAGAATGGCCAGGCCTCGCGCTTCGCCGACTGGTTTCATCTGGACTGGTCGGGTCGTAGCCCTTTTGGCGACCCCTTTGCCTACCAAGGCTGGAACGGCTGCCTGGATCTGGTGAAGCTGAACCTGCAAAACCCCGAGGTCAAATCCCACATTTTCGAGGCGGTGCTCACCTGGCTGCGCGACTATCGCATCGACGGCCTGCGCCTGGATGCGGCCGATGCCATGGACTTGGGATTCCTGGGCGAGTTGGCCCGGCACTGCCACGGCCTCGAGCCTGACTTCTGGTTGATGGGCGAGGTGCTGCACGGCGATTACCGGCGCTGGACCAAGGAGGCCGGTCTGGACTCGGTGACCAACTACGAGTGCTACAAGGGCCTTTTCTCCAGCTTTAACGATGGCAACCTGTTTGAGATCGCTCACTCCCTGCGCCGCCAATACGCCGAATACGGCCTGTACCAGGGCCAGCACCTCTACAACTTCGCGGACAACCACGACGTGGAGCGCCTGGCCAGCCGCCTGATCAATCCCCGACACATCTACCCCCTCTACAGCCTGCTCTTCACCATGCCCGGCATACCTTCGATTTACTACGGCTCCGAATTCGGGATTAAGGGCGTGAAGAATCCCAGCGACGACTGGCCCCTGCGCCCGGCCCTGGACCTGGGAAGCCTCCTAAACCACGGGGGCGACCAAGAACTGCTACAGGACCTGACCCGCCTGGCCAGGCTGCGCGCCGAGAACCGCGCCTTGCGCCACGGCGATTACGCCGAGCTTGTTATCGGCCCCCGCCACCTGGCCTTCACCCGCTCTTTTGAGGGCCGGCGCCTGGTGGTTGCGGTGAGCGCCGAGGAGAAAAGCATCAGCCTGGATCTGGCCATTCCCGGCCTGGACCAGGCCCAGTTGGTGGATGTGCTGAACCACGGCCAGGTCTGCCCGGTGATAAACGGCCGCGCCCAAGGCCTGGAGCTGTTTCCCTGCTGGGCCCGGGTGCTGGAGGTGAGGCCCTGAAGGCGGCATAGGAGAGGATCTGGCTTTAGCGCTGTCAGGCATAATATAGCCATCACCCTGAAATAACATATCTAATAATCATAAACTAAGCCCGGGCCCAAAAAAATCCGGCCTGAATAATTTCCGGCTGGAAAATAACGCATCGTTTTCCTTATGCGCTCTCTCCCCTCGGTGGCCCCAGCCGCCCTCCTTTTTAACATTCCCGCCTGCTTGTTTGTGACCACTTTTGT
>CAZDRW010000622.1:0-2433 GCA_964507555.1 uncultured Desulfarculaceae bacterium | reverse complement strand
CTCAACCGAAGCTTGGCGCTCGTCGCTATCCAGCGGGCAACCCAAGAAGGCCAAGAGCCGCTTTTGATCCATGGGGCATCCTCAAAATAATTTCCGATAGGCCCTTACACTATCCCATGTGCATAATGCTGTAGGCAACAAGCTGGTTGGCAAAAAAACACCCCACCCTGAACCCAGGCTGGGCTCAAGGCGGGACTGTTGACCACGGATTATGAAGCGTTTAGCTGGTCCACTCGCTGGTGAGCCCGAACTTTTGATCGCGGGCTTTGCGGAGCTGTTTAAGGTTCTCCAAGGGAGACATGGGAGCTACTCCGCAGCCGGGGCAGAGGAAATGAGTCCCATTTTCCAAGGCGGCCAAGGACTCCTGCAGGCATTGATCGGCAGTTCCGTTAAACAGGGTGGTGGCAGTGGCCACGTTGCCGAATACGCGAACGCCTTTGGGTTCGGCCTTTTCCACGGCGGCTTTCATGTTGGCCTTTTCCTCGATGCTTATGCCCACGGCGCCTGTGTCGCACATCATGTCTATCACGGAGTCGGTGTTGGCGCAGATGTGCAGAACCACGGGTCCCTTAGTCTTGCTGATGATTTCCTGCTCCAAGGGCAACACGATTTTCTTATAGAGGCGTGGCGACAAGAGCGCCGGCCCCGAAGTAGGCTCGGCGAAGACGTACCAGTCAGCCCCATTATCAAAAGCGAAGTTGGCGGCGGCGATGGCGGCTTGTTTGGTCACCTCCAGCACCTGCTGCACCTTGTCGGGCTCCTTGAAAAGCCACTTCATGAACTGCTCCGTGCCCACCAGATTGGCGGCGCAGGTGAAGGCGCCTTCGCTTTCGCCGAATATGCACATCTCGTCGCCCACCGCCTGTTTGAGCAACTGGAATTGCTCCTTATACACCGGGAAGCGGCCCCGGCTCAAAAAGTCGGAGGGATACTCCAGGCCGTCCAAGCTTTCGGCAAAGGGGTGGCCCTTAACATAATATTGGCTGTTGGGAGTAGGATCGCCCAGCTCCACGCCCATGGCTTGGCTCAAGGGGATGATGTCCCAGCCCATGGCCTTGACCCATTCCCAGCCGCACAGCTTGGGGCCCATGAGAGCGAACTCGGTCATGGCCTTGGCGTCGGTGTCGGCCTCGGGCCTGTGATAACCGCAGGCGTCGCCAAAGGCGGTCACGGCATAGGTGGTGGTGCTGCCCACCGGGGTAACGTCAACCTTCTTGCCCAGGAGTTGGTTTAATACTCTTTCCTTCATGGTCATGACAAATACTCCTCCCACTAAGGGTGGTTGTCTTGCTTGTGCCCCTGCCAAAACATCGGGCAAGGTTATTTTTGGTTGAGCACCTCCTCCGGCACGATTCCCTTCAGGTGGGGGAACTCATCGGCCATGTGGGGGATTTGCATGGATTGCATGAACTGCTTTTCAAAATCAGGCTCAACCGTGAGTTCGATGTACTCCACGTTACGCGCAACCCAGTTGGCATCCTTGCGCTTTTGCTGGTCCAAAAGGGCGGCGCGGGCACCATCGCCGGCCGCATTGCCCACGCTGGATACCTTTTCCAGATCGCAGTCCGGGAACAGGCCCATGATGAGCGCTTTGCTGCGGTCAACATGCGTGCCGAAGGCGCCGGCGATTTTGATGCGGTCAACCTTTTCCATGCCCATGCGGCGCATCATCAATTTGCAACCGGTATAAAGCGCGCCTTTGCCAAGCTGGATTTGGCGGATGTCCTTTTGGCTGATGACTACATCTTTGCCGATGGAGGTTTCGTTAGCCCAGGCTATGACGAACTCTTTTTGCTTGTTGTCGGAATTAACCCGGAAACGATCGGATTTCTGGTTTTTGGCAAAGCGACCGCTTTTGACGATCACGCCTGCGGTGTAAAGCTCGGCTAGCACATCCAATATGCCGGACCCGCAGATACCCTTGGTTTTCATCTCCTCCGGCTTGGAGAAGCTCTTCCAGGCGTCGCGCCCGATAACCTTGTAATCCACCTCGTGAGTTTCGGGATCGATCTTAATGCGTTCGATGGCCCCCGGCGCGGCGCGCATGCCGTAGGAGAGTTGCGCCCCTTCCAGCGCCGGTCCAGTGGCGCAGGAGGATGAAATCAGTTTTTCCTTGTTGCCCAGTACCAACTCCCCGTTGGTGCCGATATCGATGATGAGCTGCAGATCATCGCTTTTATAAGGCTCTTCCGCGATGAGCACGCAGACATTGTCCGCGCCCACGAAGCCGGCTTCGTTGGGCAGGACATATATATAGGAGCCTCTGTTTATATCTATCCCCATGTCGCGGGCTTTGATGTCCAGGCTGCGATGGATGACCGGAGGAAAAGGCGCCAGGCCCACATACTGGGGATCAAGCTGTAAAAGAATGTGATGCATGGCGGTGTTGCCGCCGATGGCGATGTCCATGACGTCGGACGGATTTAGCTGGAG
>CAZDRW010000621.1:0-2435 GCA_964507555.1 uncultured Desulfarculaceae bacterium | reverse complement strand
CCGACATGCTTTGCGGTGGCGATGTGGATGTTTACCTGGAGCCGGTGCTGGCCGCAGACCAGGCGGCGCTGGACATTTTTGCCGCCGCCGCCCAAGTGCTGGCCGAAGGCGGCCGGGCGCTCATGGTAACCCCCCTCTTGCCCGGCCCTCAAAAAGGCCTGGCAGGCCGCAAGCTTTTGCTCACCAGCTCTGGCGGCTCCGTGGGTTCAGTGGCAGCGCTGCCCAGCCTGGCGGCTGATTTGCAAACCGATTTCGATGAGTTCTTGGGCAGGGGCAAACCCGCCCTTTGGATGCAGCAAACCCCTGAAGGTCGCAAGCTTGACTGCTTTGTGGAACCCATCGCCAGCGCACCCGTGGTTTATCTTTTCGGCGGCGGCCACGTAAGCCTGCCGGTGGCAAGCCTGGTCAAAATGGTCGGCTTCCGGCTGGTGGTGGTCGACGACCGCCCTGATTTCGCCAACCAAGAGCGCTTCCCCATGGCCGACGAAATTTGGGTGCGCGATTTCGAGAACGTGTTGCATAACCATGACCTGGGACTGGACAGTTATGTGGTGATCATCACCCGGGGCCATGTTTTCGATAAAGACGTCTTGGCCCAAGCGCTTAGCAAAACCACCGCTTACGTAGGCATGATCGGTTCGCGCCGCAAGCGGGAAATAATCTACCGCACGCTTTTACAGGATGGCTTCAGCCAAGAGGACTTGGCAAGAGTTCACTCTCCCATCGGCCTGGACATCGGGGCGGAAACTCCGGAGGAGATCGCGGTCAGTATCGTGGCCGAGTTGGTGCAGGAAAGGGCCCGCCGCCAACCCAAACACGGCCGCGGCCCTGGTGTATAAAAAAGACCCAAATCTCGCGCAGCATGACTAAGTCTTACGCAACTAGATCAATAAGACTGCCAAACAATTTTTGACCATATCATCTTTAACCAGCACCTCGGCTGGGCCGCTGTTTGGTTGAAAGCGATAACCATCTAAATCAAATAATTTTTTTGGTCCACAGCGACCGCACCCATGCAAAGCTGGCCGGTCGCCTCCAGCGTGGCACGATGCTTGCTTAGTCTATTGATCACTAACATGCTATTCTGAAACAAATGCATGGAGGATGATCATGGGCGGCAAAAACCACTCAGTAAAGACAGTGCAAACCGACTTGGCGACGATGCTGGGCATCATGCAGGACCTTTGCCCGGATGACGAGGCCATTGTGGCTTGCGTGAAGGAAATGATGAGCAAGGGTGTTATTCACAGATCATCAGTCAGCGCCAGTCTAAGCACTGCTGTCTGAACCATTGCGGCCAACCTGTCCCGCCAGCCCAGCCATCAGGGCGAGCGGTTTTGTAACCGTCCGTAATGCCTTGCCTCTGCCCTGTACTTTTATTAACGCCAAGTAAAGCGTTTTCTTTTCAGCAATCCTTTGTTATATTTTGTATAGGCCCTTTGAACGTCTGTCCCAATAGGCTGTGTCCCTGCAGCCGAAAAAATTACCGAATGCCTGCTATAAGCCTGTGGGGAGCTGCTGCGTAACTGCGGCAACAGGATTTTTACCCCCACTCGAGCCTGCGATGATGAACCCTGACTGAGGCGGAACTCTTTTGCGCATCTTGCGTCGGCTATGCAAATCACAGGATCGCAAACAGATTTCTGCAACTCGTCAACAACGGTGAGCATGCTTACAGGTGTTTCATCTTTGCGAGGAAGGGCATGGACATAGAAAACATAACATCAGAACTAAGTGAAAACGGCCCCTTGGACATAGCCCTCAACACCAGCCTTATGGTGCAGATCGAGGCGGTGGAAGGCTATCTTAAGTGTCAATTGGTAGGTGTGGTCCAGGATAGTTTCGTGGTGATCACCATGCCGCGCTCAAATCTGAGAATCGACCACACACTGTTTCTGGAAAAACAAATTATCGTGCGCTGCTTAGTTTTCAAAGCCAAGTCCTAGACACCATTACCAAGCCGCTGCCACTCCTGTTCATCAGCTATCCCAAGGTGGTTTCCCGCCAGGACATCAGGCGCGACAAAAGAGTGGATTGCTTCTTGCCATCTAGCGCCCAGTTGAGCGGCCAGGCGTCCGACGGCGCCATCCTCAACATCAGCCGGGGGGGATGCTTGTTTGTGGCCGATAATCCTGGCCACAACGGACTCAGCAGGGTTGATGAGGGAGAAAAATTAGGGCTGTCGTTTAGGTTAGTCGAAAACGAGGCCAACGGCGAGGCCCAAGCGGTGGTTAGATCGCATAGCGTAAAAAGCAATATGGTACTATTGGGTTTAGAGTTCGAAGAAATAGATCCCAAGGTGCAAATGGCGATCGATTCCTTTGTGCGAAAGGTAGATCAATACTGTTCTGTTTATAGCGAATAGCGCCATGCCATGGTTTTTTCCGCAGCCCAGCAAAAACAGCCGGAAGTGGATAATACCTGGACCTCCCTCA
>CAZDRW010000620.1:0-2437 GCA_964507555.1 uncultured Desulfarculaceae bacterium | reverse complement strand
TGGCCGAAACCGGCCTATTAGACGGCAAGATAGCCACCACCCACTGGGGGACGACTGAAGCATTCCGTCACCGCTATCCCAAGGTGACCTTGAAGCCGGAGCAACTGATAACCGACTCCGGCGATATATTCACCGCGGGCGGATCCAATGCCTGCTTTGATATTGGACTCTATTTGGTGCGCAAGTATTGCGGCCTGGATGTGGCCCGCAAACTGGCCAAGACCTTTCTGCACGATCTGGACCGCGTTTCCCAGGCGCCCTGGACCGCGTTTCAGAGTCAGCGTGCGCATACGGACAAGGAAATACGTGGCGCCCAAGAGCGGCTTGAAAAACACTATGCGGAACAATACAACTTTGATGAGTTCGCCCGCCAGGCGTGCATGAGCCGGCGGACCTTTGAGCGCCGCTTCAAGGCCGCCACCGGTGATTCGCCCTTGCGATACCTGCAACGGGTGCGGGTGGAGGCGGCCAAGCGCATGCTGGAAACCGAAAACCTGAATTTCGATGAGATAGCCTACGCGGTCGGCTATGAGGACCGCAGCTTTTTCAGCAAGGTGTTCACCCAGATTTCAGGCCTCACGCCAAAAGCCTATCGCCAAAAATGGAGCCTGCCCCTGGAGGTTGCCCTGTAGATCTGCCGTTAGCAGCCTCTTGCTGACGCGATCAACCCTTTTAATGCCTTTAACGCCACTTCTGCACCTAGCGCCATTCAGCTACCTTCTCCCAATTGATCACTTATCCCTCAGGGAGGAGAACAATGAGCCGGCGCGTCTTTATCAGAACCGCCAGGCTGCTTTCTGCCGCCAGCGCGATTGCATCCGTCAGCCATCCCAAGGCTGCCAAAGATACTGCACAGGGCGCACAACCCCCGGAGTCTAATAAGGAAGCGCTCAAGCAATTCCAGGAAATCTTGGGATACGCAGACGAGCGGTTTAAGAGCTTCCTGCAAGACCCGCTCAACCAAGAAATACTTTTGCGATTTGGGGAGATCGCCAAAAAAACCATCTTGTTTGAAGTATTAAAAAAGACGTTGTGAGCGCCAGTCTGTCGCAATCCACCCTTTATATGCCTTTACCGCCACTTCTATTTAATGCCTGATCCGGTTAGCTTATCTTTCAAAACCCAATTCATTCCGACCGCCCTTTATTAAATAAGGAGGAAAAATTGAATCAAACCACCAAAGCACCGGCTGACCAAGATGTGCTAAAGCAATTGCAGGAACGCATGGGATACTCGGAGGAGCAGATGAAGAGCTTTCTGCAAAACCCGCGCAACCAGAAAATCTTCTCGCATAGGGAGGATATGTCCCAAGTAAACGTAGTGTTCGAAATTGTGAAGGCCGAGGGCTGCGCACATGGTCATCGGGCTGGGGAAAAATTCATCTTTCCCAGATGCGGCGCTATGGACCTGAAAAACAGCGCCTCAAAGCTTTGCGCCTTCCTCATGCCGCCCATGACCCGGCTGACCTGGTTAATCCATGAAAGGGTCTGGGAAGGCCTTGATCCCAAGCCGCTTTTTCATGTGGGCCAATGCGACGACGTGGGCGCGGATTGCGGAGGCTGGGGACGGGTTATCATCCAGGCCCGCATCGAAAAGGCAGCTGCAACCGATTGATCACACCTCTACCAAAGAAACGGCCCCGCGCCGTTTATCACGGACGCGGGGCCTTAACGCCGAGCGAAAGGCGTCATCCGCTCGCGTTAAATTTTTTGCATGCTCACCGCGCAGGCCTTGTATTCGGCGGTTTGGGAGACCGGATCAAAGGCCGGGTTGGTGAGCCAGTTGGCGCAGGCCTCGCGGAAGTGGAAGGCCATCCACACCATGCCAGGCGGCACTTCCTTGGTGACGCGGGCCGTCACTTCGATCTGGCCACGCCGCGAGGCCACCTTGATTTTCTCGCCGTTTTTCACGCCCAGCTTGGCAGCGTCGGCCGCCGAGATGTCGGCGGTCTCCTCGCCCAGGAGGTCGTTCAAGCCCCCGCTGCGTCCTGTCTGGGTGCGGGTGTGGTAGTGATATAGCCGGCGGCCGGTGCTTAGCACGTAAGGGTAGTCGGCGTCCGGCACCTCGGCCGGCGGGGTCCACTCCACCGGCTTGAAATTGCCCAGGCCGCAGGTAAAGCAGCCTTCCTTGTGCAAGTACGGCGTGCCCAGATGGTCCAGGCTGGGCACCGGCCATTGCAGGCCGTCCCTCTCTATGCGGCTGAACTTGATGCCGGTCATCGAAGGCGCCAGCATGGAGATCTCGTTGTCCCAGATCTCCTGGCCGCTCGCCGATGCCCACTCCTGGCCCATGCGCCGGGCCACCTCCTTGAACACCCACCAGTTGGGCTTGGCCTGACCCGGCGGAGGCACCGCCCCCCGCACCCGGCTCACCCGGCGCTCGCTGTTGGTGAAGGTGCCGTTGTCCTCGCTCCAGGCCGCGGCCGGGAAGATGACGT
>CAZDRW010000619.1:0-2442 GCA_964507555.1 uncultured Desulfarculaceae bacterium | reverse complement strand
GTTATGCCCAGCTTGCTAATCGACAACAGAAGCGTGGAGGTGCCCAAGGGCACCAAGGTGATCAGTGCGGCCGAGAAGCTGGGCATCTATATTCCTCGCTTTTGCTTTCACGAGGCCCTGGGTGCGGTGGGCGCCTGCCGCATGTGCGCCGTGATGTTTTTGGATGGGCCGGTCAAGGGCCTGAAAATGAGCTGCATGACAGAGGCCAAGGATGGCATGGTGATCTCCACCGACCACCCCGATGCCATGCGCTTCCGCAGTTGGGTGATCGAGTGCCTCATGCTCAACCATCCCCACGATTGCCCGGTATGTGACGAGGGCGGCCAGTGCCTGCTGCAGGATATGACCGTGTCCGGCGGCCATGGCATCAGACGCTATGGCGGCCCCAAGCGCACCTACCGCGACCAAGATTTGGGGCCCCTGGTGGGCCACGAGATGAACCGCTGCATCCACTGCTGGCGTTGCCGCCGCTTTTATCAGGACTACGCCGGCTACAGAGATTTGGGTGCCATGCAAATCGGTTCGCGCACCTATTTCGGCCGGCAGAAGGACGGGCGTTTGCAGAGCCCGTTCGCGGGTAACCTTATCGATTTGTGCCCCACCGGCGTGTATACGGACAAACCTTCCCGCTATGAAGGCCGGCGCTGGGATTACCAACGCTCGGACTCGGTTTGCCCCCATTGCTCCCTGGGCTGCGCCACCATGCTGAACGTACGCTACCGCCAAGTGATCCGGCTGGAGGCACGGCCGGAGCCTGCGGTGAACGGGCATTTCATTTGCGACCGCGGCCGCTATGGATTTGGTTTCGCCAACCACCCAGAGAGGCCCCGGAAGGCGCGTATTGACGGAAGCGAAGCTGATTTGCAGACGGCCCTGCAGGAGGCGGCCACCCGGCTGGGAGAGGTGTCGGCTGAGTACGGCGCCGGGGCTGTCGCCGCCCTGGGTTCCTGCCGCATGGGGCTGGAGGCCCAGGTGGCCATGGCCCGGCTTTGCCATGAGCGGGGTTGGTCCGCCCCGCGCTTCTACCTGGAGCCTGATCTGGCTTTGCGGGTGCATGCGGCGGCGCGCTCTCTGGAGCCTGAGCTGGCCCTGTCTCAAACCGAATTGCAAAAGGCGGACTTCATTTTGGCGGTGGGGGTGGACCCTCTGGCAGAGGCTCCCATGCTGGCCCTGGCCATGCGCCAGGCGGTGCGCTCTGGGGCCACGGTGGCGCTGATTGATCCCCGCCCCTTGGAGCTTCCCTTCCCATCCCGGCGTCTGGCCGTGGAATGCGGGCTCTTTGATGTTGCGCTGCCCTGGCTGGTGCGCCAGGCCTTTGGAGCCAAGAAGCGCCGCAAGCTGGACGAGATATATCCTCGTCTTCTGACCGTCGCCGGCGGCGAGGGTCTGGAAAAGAAAGGGCTGCGCGAATTGAAGAAGATGGCCCGACTCCTGGCCAAAAGCCAAAGGCCGGCCCTGGTCTGCGGCACGGACATGGTGCCCCAGGGCCTGCCCGGCGGCGCCGCGGACCTGGTGCGTCTGCTGCGTGAGCAAGGTAAGGATGCGGGGGTTTTCTTCGTATTGCCCGGCGCCAATGCCATGGGGGCCGCCATGGCCGCCCCGGAAGAGACCGCTGGCGGCGATCTTCTGGAAGCCATGGAGCGCGGCGAGGTGCGGGCCCTCTTGGCGGTGGAGAGCGATCCCCTGTTCGGGTTCTATGACCGCGCTCGTCTGGAACGCGCCCTGGAGGGCCTAAAGCTCTTGGTGGTGCTGGATCACCTTCCTTCGGTCACGGCCGCCAAGGCGCATTTGCTGTTGCCCGTCACCAATCTATACGAGGCACCGGGAATCAGCCTGGTCAACCACGAGGGCAGGCTGCAGCGGGCCTCGGCTATTCAGGAGCCGGGCACGCCTCTGGACCAGTATGGCGGCGGCGGTCATCCGCCTCGGGTTTTTTCGGAGTCTACGCCGGGAGGAGATCTCCTGCCTGCTGATGTTCAGCTCGAAGAATTGGCAGGACTGCTCTCCAATACAAATGCGGAAACGCCGCGCCTGAACGCCTGGGAATGGCTGGCCCAGCGGCAGCCCGGCGCAGCGGAGGCTGTATCCAATGGAGCGCCCGTTTACGGCGAGCGCCTCTTGCCCATACAGGTGGGGCAGGCCGCTTTGGTAGAGCAGCCCGTGGCTTCTCCAGTGGCGGTGGGTAAGTTGGAACTGTTGGTGGGGTCCTGGTTTGCCAGCGCCGAGGAGCTGAGCTCCTACAGACCGATCCCGGCCGGGCCAGAAGACGAACCAGCGCTTTGGCTGCATTCCGAAACTGCCAGCAGGCTGGGGCTGGAAACGGGCGGGCCGGTGCGTCTTGTGCTGGAAGGCGGTGAGCTGCCGCTTACATTGCGGACCAGCGATGAAATGAACCGGCGCACAGCTCTGTTGACGCCTGGGAAGGGCGCATCTTGGCAAATG
>CAZDRW010000618.1:0-2443 GCA_964507555.1 uncultured Desulfarculaceae bacterium | reverse complement strand
TCTTGCAGCCTATGCGGCAAGCCCGCGACGTCCTAGGCTGGCGCTTCGGTAAATTGGGAGACCAGGATCGCCTGCACCTGCGACACCGCATCGCGATCGATTGGGCGCAAATCGTCATATACTCTTCTTATCTTGAACATGGCATTTTCCGGGGGCTAGGCCGCGCGGCTATTTCGAGTGCCGCGTCCAAGGCCGTCAGCAACGATTCTGGCCACCACCTCGCTGGGGGAGAGTCCGGCTTGGTGGGCGGCGGCCATGAAACCGGCGTCCGCCGCCAGACAGGGATTGGCATTGATTTCCAGGATCCAAGGCCCTCCCTGGCGGTCGACCCTGAAATCCACCCGGGCCCATCCCCGCAGCCCGAACAGCCGCCAAGCCCGCAGGCTAAGTGCGTTCAACTCCTGCAGCATGAGGCGGTCCCGGGCGGGGAAATCATACTTGCGCGGAGTGTGGTGGTATTCATAGGAATCAGGATCCCACTTGGCCCTATAGCCGACCACCTTCGGCTTGTCAGGGGCATAGCCCTCGAAAATTATTTCAGCCGGCGGCAGCACCTGCACGCCCTTTGGGGAGACCAGAAGAGCGATATTGAGTTCGCGTCCCTCGATAAACTTCTCGGTAAAGCACTCCCCACCCATTTTACCGCGGCGATTATCCAGTTCCCGCCGTAAATCCTCTATCGTAAGCCCCTCCACCACGGAATCTTCGTCCAGGCCCACCGAGGCATGCTCCCACACGGATTTCATGATCCAGCGCTCGGCTTTGGCTGGCGGCTCCTCGGCGCCGCTAGGGGTCAGCCAAGCCGGGGTGGGCAGTCCATGCTCCCGCATATAGCGTTTGGCCATAAGCTTATTGGAAGAAAGCAGCATGGCCCGGGTGCCGGCGCCGGTGAAAGCCAGGCCCATGCGTTCCAAAAGCAGCGGCGCCAGGTGGATTAGCCTTCCTTGGCCAAGGGGCGATTCCACCAGGTTGAAAACCACATCGGGTTTTATCAGCTTTAGGGCGTCCTCGGTCTCTCCCGGCTGGCCGGCAAAGGGGACGTGCACGGCCTTATGCCCTAGCTTGGCCAGCAGGCCTGCGACCTGGGAAGCCTGCACCAGGGTGTCGGTCTGATCCGGAGGGGCCTCGGGCGGCACCTGATCATGTAACACCGCCACTTGCACGGCTAGCTCCTGGCCGAAATACGAGCCATCGCCGAGTCAGCAGATAAACGGCTTGCAGCCGGCAAGCGCCTGCAAGCCGAGTCGACTATTCCCCCAATAAGCTCTCTGTAGGTTATGCCGGCCAAGGTGCAAAGAATAGGCAGGTCGGAATGCTCGGGATGTAGCCCGGCCAAGGGATTGATCTCCATGAATTGCGGTAGTCCCGCGGCATCAGAGCGCAGATCGACCCGGCCCGCGTCTCGGCAGCCCAGAGCGCGATAGGCGTCTAGCGCCACCTCGGCCGCCTTCACGGCTTGCTTGTCGTTAACTAGGGCATAACGCACCCGGCTTTCGCACTCTTCCTTGTTCAGATATGAATAAACCTCTGCCTCTGCGCTTTGCAGCAGCTCCACTTCCATCACGCCCAGAGAGTGGGCCCCGTCGCCTGTGCCCAGGATACCCACGGTGAATTCGCGTCCAGGCAAGTAGGTTTCCACCAGCACCGGCTGCTGATAGCGGGCAAGCAGCTCGCGGCACACCGCCGTGAGCTGCTCCCGGTTATTCGCCTTGCTGGCAGGATTGACGCCGCGGCCCGTGCCTTCGGCCACCGGCTTAGCAAACAAAGGAAAACCCAAGCCAACGGCCGCAATCTGGGCCTCGTTTTCCACAACCGCGAAATCCGGCGTGGGTACTCCGCTATCGCGGACCACTCTCTTGGCCATACCCTTGTGCAGGGTAAGCGCCGCGGTCAAAGGGTCTGCAAAAGTATAGGGCACACCGTAATAGTCCAGCAGCCCGGGCACCTGGGACTCTCGGCCAAAGCCGTGCAAGCCCTCGGCAATATTAAAAACCAAGTCCCATTTGGCGCCCTGGGCCAGGCGCTCCACCAAGCTTCTCAGATTCCCAACCCTATCCGTGCGCAAGCCTAGGCTGCGGAGGGTTTTCTCTATGGCGTCCAGCGTGGCCTGGCTATCGAATTCGGCGACCTCTTCTTCGCTGAAGCCAAGCGCCAGATAATCCTGCCGCAGATCGTAGGTTAAACCTACCAACATGCCGGCCTCCTCAACACAAGGCGGGGCCCAGGCCGCCACCGCAGTCGGGATAGGTGAAGTTGCGCCCCTGGTAGTTGCGCAATACCAAATCACCACCATCATTCCCCATCACCGATTCAGGATACAAGGCCACCTTGCCGCCTCCGCCGGGCGCGTCGATCACAAAGGTGGGCACCGCATAACCGCTGGTGTGCCCCCTGAGGCCCTGGATTATCTGAGGACAGGAGGTCTTTTGGAGTATGCCCCTCA
>CAZDRW010000617.1:0-2446 GCA_964507555.1 uncultured Desulfarculaceae bacterium | reverse complement strand
CTGGACCCTGGCTACAACCAATTGTCTTTATTCAATATTTAACCGGACACTAGTGATCAAATACTTAAAATTACTAGCTGGTACTTGCTCGTACCCCTTGCCTGCCAGGAATCACTTCAAGCGAAGCGATATATTGGGTGGTAAATTTTAACTAAAAATCACTAATCAAGTGCAATAATTACAGTTCATAAACAATAGCTTTGGGAGGGTTTAAAATCACCGCAGCCTACCGCTCGCGCGGGTTCGAGTCCTGCCCCAGGCAGCACAAATCAGGCGTCTGTTCCGTGGTTAGCGGAAGACCTGGCGGGATTTTCAGCTTGACCTCTGGTGTTGTCTGGGTAACCGTCTGGTCCTGGACATCTTACCCGGCCATATGACGGTGGAGGCAGTAATGAAGCGCGAGCAGGATAGGCTACGGCTCCAGGTTGTCTTCAACAACATACCTTACCAGTCTGATCTGCAGACCGGCTGGGGCTTTTCCTGTCTGATCACCGGGCCGGAGTGGGCCGTTCTGTTTGACACCGGCGGCGACGGAAGAATCCTGCTGGCCAACATGCAACGCCTGGGCCTAGCCGTGGAAGAACTTGATGCCGTGGTACTTTCCCATATCCACGGCGACCACACCGGCGGGCTCGGAGCCATCCTGGAGCGCAAGACCGAACTCACCGTTTTTATGCCCCACTCGTTCCCAGCCTCATTCGAGCGCGAGGTGGGGCGTTGCGGGGCCAGGGCCGAGATCGTGGACGGGCCGCGCCGTCTTGGAGAAGGCCTGTATTCCACCGGAGAAATGGGGAGGGCCATCAAGGAGCAGGCCTTGATCGTGGACGCCCGGCCGGGGCTTATCGTGATCACCGGCTGCGCACATCCCGGAGTGGAGCACATGGCCGAGCAGGCCATGCGCTATAGAGGCGCGGGCATATCTCTGCTTATGGGCGGATTTCACCTTGGCGGGCTCCCTGACGCCCAGCTGGAAGCGGTCATTAAGCAGCTCAAGGCCCTGCACGTCAAAAAAATCGCTCCCAGCCATTGTACCGGTGACCGAGCCATGGCCATGTTCCACGCCGCCTGGGGCAGAGATTTCGTGGCAGGCGGCCTGGGCGCCATGATCGAGGTGCCATGCTGAAGGCAACCACAAAGGACTTGCCCCAGCAGCAATAAACCGCCGGGGCAAGCCCCTGTTAAAATGCCTTCATGGGGGAGCCTTGCCGCCCCGCTCAGCGCACTTCAAAGGTGTAGGTTGTTTTAAAGACGCTCTTGTCGCAGACCGCGGCGTCCTTGTAGGGCGTATTGTGGCTCAATAAAACCAGCCACCAGCCCGAGGCCGGCAGCTTGATCCGGGCCAGGCCCTTGGCGTCGGTCTCCACCATCACCGGGTACATGGCGGCCAGCTTGTGCATCATCTTCTGGCGGGCGGCCTCCTGGGGGGAAAGACCGGGGGCGGGCTTGGGCGCCTTGGCCGGGTCATGCTTGGGAGGTTTGAATCCCGCATAGGTGGCGCGCAGCTTGGCCCCTGCCAGAGGGGTGCCGTTGAACATCACCTTGACCGGCAAGACGTCGCCCTTTTTCAGCTTGCTGACATCGCCCATGGGCAACACCTGTAGCGCCTGGCCGGCGGGCGGGGCGGGGGGAGCGCCGCCGGCTCCGGCGAACACGGGCGCGTTGGCGACCATTTGGAAGAACATGCAGGTATCCACCTCGCCCAAATCCTTCTTGCTGCCGCGCTTCATCTTGCCCTCAACCAGGCTGAAGAAGCCGGGGTTCATCTGCACGCTAATAAGGTAGGAGCCTTGGGCCGTTATCGGCAGGGCGTATTCCTCGTCAGATTTTTTCTCCAATTGGATCACCTTGCCGTCCGGAGCAATGGCGCTCACCGCCCCCACCATGCCCGGACGCACCTTTTGGCCAATTCTGCTGGCAGTGTATTCATGGCCGAAACCCACCAGCACCTTCAGGGTGTCGCCCACCTGGGGATTGCAGGTTTGGGGGGCCAGCCAAAGATTATGCGCCATGGCGCTGCCTGCGGCCATAACCAGCGCGCAAGCCATCAACAAGCTCAGCAACGATTTTCGTGTCTTCATTTTTCCGCTTCCTTCCAAGGTGTCGCGGCCCTTTTGGGGCCCCGCTTTTTTGCCTCGATTAGTATGGTTTGCTGTTGGTCAAGGAGTCGCCCACATACAGCATGTATTGGAAAGGCAGCTTCTGCCCGCCGACTTCTTTAGTGATGCCGCCCAAGGTCGAACGCATGACTTTTTCCTCGGCCGCATAACCGCCCTTGACCACCATGGCCACCGGCGTATCCGGCGGGTAGTGCTTGTTCAAGGCATCCACGAATTTCTGGAACGCGGTGCGCATGGTGAACAGCACCATGGTCGCTTTTTGCCGGGCCATTTCCTCTACGCTCCAGCCCGAGGCCAAGAGCACGGAGTGGGATTTTTCGCCCTCGGTG
>CAZDRW010000616.1:1463-2446 GCA_964507555.1 uncultured Desulfarculaceae bacterium | reverse complement strand
CAACCTGATTGCCACCATCCATGGCGCCACCTTGGAGTTATTGGGGGTGACCCGGGAGGGCTGGATCAAGATGGAGGTGGACCAAAAGCTTTCCACGCTCTGGCGCTATTTCGTCTCCAACCAATCCAAGGTGATGACCGGCTTCAAGGAGCACGGCAAGCTGGAGCCATTCGTCTCCCACGAGGCAAGGCCCGACCTATTGGTCCTTTGGCGGGGCAAGCAGTCCATCCTGAGCAGCCTTTTCCCCAAGAAATGGTTGAGCGACCTGGTCGACAAGAGCCAGTCCTCGGTGCTCATACTGCGCTGAGAGCCCCCCCAAAAAAGACTTCGCCGCTTTAGCCTTTTAAGCCAAGCGGCGAAGTAAGTACTTTTGGGCCAGCTGGGGGGCTTAGACCTCGGTAACCGTGATGGCGTCGTTCTCGCACACCTCAATGCAGCTCTCGCAGCCCAGGCACTCCTCGGCGTTCACCGGGACAGCCTTGCCGTCTTGCATTTCATAGACGTCTACCGGGCAGACCTCCACGCATTCCTCATCGCCCACGCACTTGTCTGCATCAACTGTTACCTGAAACATAGTGTATCCTCCTTACGTTTTCTGCCAGAACAGGGACAAACCCTAACATGGCTGGTTTAACCCAAATCTTTAGCCGCCTCGGCTCCCAAGGCGAAATATCTCCTGGCTTGGCCCGCCTTGATAACAGACCACTCACGGCCCATATCGCCCAGCAGACGCACCTTGTCAAGTGTTTCCTGCACATTAATCATTTTTATTGCTTCCAGGGCCAATTGCAGGCTCCACTCAGCCCCGGCCTTCTTGCCGCTCTCGTGCAGGAATTTAGCTAAAATTACAAGCGTTTGAGCCCTCGCAACCGGCTGAGAAACATCCCCGGCCAAACGGATGGCGGTTTCCGCGTCCAGGGCGGCCCAAGCCCGGATCAGGGCCCGCCCGGGCAGGATGGTTCCCATGCGCGCCGCCTCGCTAA
>CAZDRW010000616.1:0-1453 GCA_964507555.1 uncultured Desulfarculaceae bacterium | reverse complement strand
CCCCGGCCCATGGCGGGATCGATGGGCATGGCGATGTCGGCCAACCTGGCCAGCACCCCCAGACGCACATAACCATCGCCGATGGCCTGGGCTGCCACTGCGGCCAGCTTCACATTCTTGGCCGCCTGCGCCAGCACCATAGCAGCCTCCGCATCGGCGCGCAAGAGGTACTCCGACCCCGGCAATTGCTCCAACAGGGCCATGGCCGCTGGCTGATCGGTTAGCGCCAAATCGGCCGCCAAGCCGGCCAGGGCGCGGTGCCGCTCATAGCTTAGAGGCAGCTTTTGGGCCTCCCGGATGGCCGCGTCCATGACCTGACGCCCCAAGATGGGGTCGGAGGCCAAGAGAACCTTGGCCACCGTATGCAGCGGCTTGAAACGTACGCCCTGCTCCGGATCCACCTTCCTGGCCAGATCAAATCCGGCCTTGGCGTCCAGGCGGGCCAACGCTTCGGCCACTTCGGCCTGCAGCAAAGCCCGGCGCTTGGACGAAGCAACCTTGCCGGCCATGGCAAAGGCCTGCCTAAAAAGGCGCAGCCCCTGTTCCGGATTCCAGTCATAGGCCTGTCTGGCGGTCTGAGTTAAAGACAGCGCGCCGGTACCCGGTTCGGCGATCAACTGGTCCGCCCGCACCGCCTCGGACAGGTCTTGAGGCTGGCGGGTGAGTTCGGCCAGACCCCGCCAGGCCCGGGCCCTGATTTGGTCGCTTATGATACCTGCCGCCAATCGCCTTGCCCGCGGCGCCTGGCTGCGCCCCATGACCATGGCGATCTCGGCAAGATCGCGGTCGCGGGCCTGCGGGTCCGGATTGCTCCGGGCCCGCTCGAGCCCCAGTTCCAAGGCCTTGGCCGCCAACTCCAGATTGACCACCAAGGCGCTGCGGGCCACCAGGGCCAGGGGCCAGGCGGCCCGGCTCAACTGGTCGATCTCGGCAATTTCATGTTTCGGTTCATCGGTTTTTTGCGCTAAGGCGCGCTGGCTGGCTTTTTCGACCTGGTCCCTGGTTTGGGGGTCTGCCAGGCTCTGGGCGGTGTTTAGGGCGAGATCGAGATACTCCCGCGCCAGCTCGGGGAAGGCGGGAGCGGCCTTTGCGGCCAGTTGGCAAAGCGCCACCACCCTGCTCTGCCGGGCCTTTAGAGAGACTAAAAGCGCGCTGGAGCGCTCCCGTGCCAAGTCTGGCGCTTTGTCCCGGGACGCGGTTTGGGGCCCCTCGCCGCACCCCGCAGCCAGCAGCGCACACAAGACCAGGTAAAAGATCAAGCGCCTCATGTCCGCCCTTCCCCCTCATCTTCCGGCTGGCCGGCTTCCCGCTCCATCAGCCAACCGAGACGGCCTTCCCGGGCCAGGCGCAGCGGCAACGGCTCCTGGGGCGGACTAAGCCTCCGGCGCCATCCCAGCAAAGCCGCGAAAACTAAGCCGAGAAACAGCACCAGGATGGTGCCGACCCAGCTCAG
>CAZDRW010000615.1:0-2446 GCA_964507555.1 uncultured Desulfarculaceae bacterium | reverse complement strand
GAAACCATGACCGTTAACCGCCAAATCGGTGGAATTGTCGGTCCACTCAAAGTCGCCTTGAATCATCATGTTCTGGGCGGACACTTGGGAGCCATGCCCTATTTGGTTCAGGGTGGGCGTGGCGGAGGGGGAGCCCTGGTTCAACTGCTGTGAAAGCAGGTCTTCGAAATTCATGCGGGTGTGCTTAAAACCAGGGGTATTGATATTGGCGATATTGTCCGCCACGCTTTGCATGGCGGTGGTATGGCTCTTTATACCCGCAAGTCCGTTGAATAAGGAGGTCGCTTTCATACGTTTCCTTTAGACTTAATTTCTCCGACCACTGGTCTAAGCTGCCTTTGAACACTTATGCTGGCAGCATCGCTACAAAGGCGGATTAATCTCACTTGAGGCTTAAAGCAAGCCTAGTGCCAAAGATTGTTCATAAATTATTAGCAGTAATTTTAAGATATTAAGTAGCAGGTTATCTATGAGGAGCCTGGAAGATACGGCAATAATTGCCTTTAGCTATGTGGATTTTACCCTAATTTCTGCGCCAGATATGCACCGCCAATATCAATAGAACCAACCCGCCGATCAGCAAGATGGCCAAGAAAAGCGCGACGGCCAAAAGGCCGCCCTTTACCCAGGCCTCGCTAATCATCATATCGTATACAGGCAGCGCCATCATTATCAGGCCCGCCCCCATTAAACCGAGAAAAATGCTAAGAACCTTGTTCAAAGGAATCCCTCCCTTTGGCACATATCACTGCTCGCCAAAGGTGATCGCCCTCTAATTTCATGCTAACAAAAGGCCGGGCAGCTGGAAACCAAGCAATCAATTTAGGAGCAGACCGCACTGGGAATTGATGCGGCGAGGGTACTACTTGCCGGGCAACATATTCCCCCGGCCGCTGAAGTTCCCTGAGCCCAAGGCCTTAACTAGCCATTTTTCTTGACTTAATATTGATACATTTTAATGGCAGGCATTTTGCTATGTCCACGGGTGGACTTATAGCGCTTACGGAGCAGCAAACTTGAGACCTGTCTTTTACCATCTTGCCTCGGGAGTTGCCAACACTTCCGTGCAAAAGGCGGCGGCTAGCCAAAATTCGTCCGCCTCTGACAGCAAGATATTCGCCTCGCTGTTAGGCACCAGATTGCTCGAAACCGAGAGCCAGACCTCCAACAACTCCCGAGCCAGCTCCGCTCCGCTGCAAAGATTGAGCGAAAACTCGCCGCTGGTGTTTGCCAGCCAACTATGGGGTGGCGCGCCCACCATGCGCACCACGTTCCCGTCTGCCCTGACACCAGACGGCGAATCCGACGTTAAGTACACTCCCGACCCGCGCAACCCATCGGCCAAGCCCAAAACCGATGAAAACCAGCCCGAGGCCAAGCCCCTGGGAAGCGCCATGAGCACCTATGGCGGCAGCCGCTTCGATATTAACCTGTCGCACTCCAAACCGGAACGGGTGGGCCGGGGCATAGAGCAGTTCAACGGCGCTCATCTGGTGGAAAAGGACGGCCTCTACTATGCCTATTTCATCGACCATACCGGTGGTTCCCAAAACGACGTAGGCTTGGCCATCAGCTCGGACGGGGTGAATTTCGATTATCAGGGCAAAGTGCTGACCAAGGGAGCTGAATTTGACGACGCTCAGGCCAGTTTCCCGGGCGTGGCATACGATGAGGACAGCCAAACCTGGTACATGCTCTATGAAGGCAAACGCAGCGAGGGCGATGTCAACAGCGTTTGCCTGGCCACCAGCCAAGACGGCGTTAACTGGGACAAGCAAGGTCCCATCATCAGCCCCAACGACGCTGGATCGGTGAGCAACATCGATGTGGGCACGCCAACGTTATTCAAAGAAAACGGTACTTGGCATGTTTACTTCCACACCTTTGCCAATGACGGCAGGGTGCGCATCGGCTATGCCAGCGGCGATGACCTGAAAAACCTGACCGTAAAACAGGGCCCCCTCTTGGACACCGATGCTTCTGGTTTGGAGGGCGGTACCGTAGGCGCCCGCTCCAATGTGGTCAAGGCTGGTGACTACTATTACATGGCCTATGAAGTCTGCGAGGGCTACACGGATTTCAGCCAGGCCCGCTGGGGCACCAACCTGGCCCGGGCCAAGAGCCCGGACGGACCCTGGGAAAAGATGGAAGGTAGCGTAATAAAAACCAAGAACAAAGGCTTCGGCGCCGACGTGCCCGAGTTGCTGGCGCAAGACGGCAAGGTCTACCTTTACTATCGTTACGGCGGCAACGACACCGCCCGTGTTGAGTTGCGGGGGTTGACCGATGGCGGTAAGCCAGCCATGATGGCGCACCAGGCTTAAGTTGCCTTAGATCCCTTCTCGCAAAACAAAACCAAAAGAACCTATCCGAGTTTTGTCCCGGCCAAAGATTCATGAAAGAGTAAAAGGTCTAGATGGGTAGCCTGCTTGGCCCGTTGGGCCTC
>CAZDRW010000614.1:0-2447 GCA_964507555.1 uncultured Desulfarculaceae bacterium | reverse complement strand
CATCGATTTGATGCATTGCTATATACCAGATAGCAAGGGCTGTACCAAATCGCGAAACGGTTAAGCCAGAGTAATTTATTCCGTAAATACAGTATGTTATTTCAGGAAACCCGATAGGGGTTTCTTACAGGTCAGTACCAGGAGGACGTTGATTTGTCTTGCGAGACATGACAATTCTTGAAAAACATAACAAAAGCGGTAACTTTAGGCACAACCCCTGAATAGTAGAACCAGTCGGGCTATTGGCAGCGAAAGTTACATGATTGTTGCTTTGAAGAATATTTGATTTGCAGAACTGCCTTGGCTTGGCACTTTCTGGAGGCTTTTCCTAAAACGCGATCCGCTTACCCTCCTCATCAAACAGCAGATACGCCGCAGGGTCCGTTTGCACGGTCAGGGTCTCGCCGGCTTTGGCTTGGCAATCCGCCTCGACCCGAACCCGCAAGCTCGACTGAGCGCGGCGCAGGTGCAGTATATTTTCCGCGCCGATGCGCTCTATGAGTTCCAATTCACCGCCCAAGGGCCCCGGCCCCAGGGAAAGATGCTCGGGCCTGATTCCCACGGTGAGGCGCTTGCCGTCCAAGGGGGCGGCCTTGCCGGGTAGAGGCAGGTTCGCATCCAATTGGGGGCAGTGCAGGCGTGGCCCTTCCGCTTCCAGCCTCACCATACCCTGCAAAAGATTGATGGCAGGGCTGCCCACGAAACCGGCCACGAACAGGTTGGCCGGCTGGTCGTATATCTCCCGCGGGGCGCCTATTTGCTGCACCTTGCCCTGGGCCAGCACCATGATCTCTGTGGCCAAGGTCATGGCCTCCACCTGGTCATGAGTCACGTAGAGCATGGTGGCGGAAAGCCGCTCATGCAGGCGCGTGAGTTCCACCCGCATGCCTTGGCGCAACTGGGCGTCAAGATTGGATAAAGGCTCGTCAAAAAGGAATAGGGCCGGTTCGCGCACCAGGGCCCGGCCGATGGCCACCCGCTGGCGCTGGCCTCCGGAAAGCTCCTTGGGCTTGCGCTCAAGCATTTGCTCCAACCCCAGAAGCCGGGCCGCCTCCCGCACCTTGGCGCTAATGCTATCTTTGGCCATGCCCCGCATCTTGAGCGGAAAGGCCAAATTCTCCGCCACGCTCATGTGGGGATAAAGGGCGTAGCTTTGGAACACCATGGCCACGTCGCGCTCCTTGGGAGGCAAGGCGCTGACCTCGCGGCCGTCTATAAAGATGGCGCCTTGGTCCTGCTGGTCCAGGCCCGCCACCAGCCTTAAGAGGGTGCTCTTGCCGCAGCCCGAAGGCCCCAGGATGACGCTGAAGCCGCCGTGGGGCACCTGGATACTGACGCCCTCCAGCACCCGCTCGCCCTGGTATGACTTGCTTAAGTTCTCAATGCGCAGTTCGGCCATGAATCACTAACCTTTTATGGCGCCGGCCGAGAGACCGGACACGATGCGTCTCTGAAACAAGAGCACCATTATCACCAGCGGCAGGGTGGCCATGGTGCTGGCCGCGGCGATCTCGCCCCAGGGCATGGTGTATTGGCCTTGGAAAAGGGCGATGCCCACCGGCAGGGTTTGTCTGGCCCGCTCGCTCATGATTAAGAGCGCGAAGAAAAACTCGTTCCAGGCATATATAAACACCAGGATGGAAGCCGTGAACACGCCCGGGGCGGATAAGGGGAGAATCACCCGCCAAAGCACCTGCCAGCGGTTGCAGCCGTCGATCAAGGCCGCGCCCTCCAGCTCCCGGGGCAGCTCCCTGAAAAAAATGGTCAAAATCCACACGCCGAGCGGCAGGGTTAAAGTCACATAGGGCAGCACCAAGCCTTGGTAGGTGTTGAGCCATCCCATGGATTGCAGGATGCGCCACACCGGCCCGGCCAGGGAGGTCTGGGGAAACATGCCCACCGCCAAGAGAAGGCCCAACACCGCCCCGCTCCAGCGCAACCGCAAACGGGCCAGGGCATAGGCCGCAAAAATCGCCACGCTCACTGTAATGATCGTGGTGAGTCCCGCCACCACCAGGCTATTGCCCAGAAAATGCAGCAACCCGTATTGGCTGAAGGCGGCGCGGTAAAAATGCAGGCTGCCCTCCGGCCACAAGGTCGGCGGGATGGCGGTCACCTGGCCCTGGGATTTGAGCGAGGTGAGCACGAACCACAAAAAAGGCGCCAGGCTCAGGAACACCACCAGGCTGGCGCTCAAGCCGAAAAGAAGCTTCTCTCCCGGCGTTCTCATGCCGCCTCCCGGAAAAGGGCCCTGCGGAAGAGCGCCAAATACAAAACAGACGCCGCCAGCACCAACCCGAAAACCAGCACCGCCAGCGAGGCGCCGTAACCCATAAACCCTTCGGCGAACATTTTCTGATAGCCGTAGAACTGCAAAACATTGGTGGCGTTGCCCGGCCCTCCCTGGGTCATGACGAACACCAGATCAAACACCCGGAAGGCGTCCA
>CAZDRW010000613.1:0-2448 GCA_964507555.1 uncultured Desulfarculaceae bacterium | reverse complement strand
GGCCTTCCGGTGCTCGCAGATGGCCTGGCTGATGGCCAGAATATGGTCCTCATTGAAGCTGCCGTCCAAGGACGAGCCCCGGTGGCCGCTGGTGCCGAAGGAGACCCGCTGGGCCGGATCAGCCGGATCGGGCTCATTGGTGTAGTAGGCGCTCACCAGCCGGGGCACGTTGATGAGAAGCGACCGGGGCGCGGGCTTGCCCGCCAGCTTATGCACTGCCATGGAAATGCCTCCTTGAAGATTGCGCACGTTTGCCTGGCTGTTAGCATAGCAAAGGGCGCGGGCGATAACCAGCTTCCGGGCAAGGCAGGCGCCCACTTGGCTAACTCCGGTGCCGTGAAAAACGCCGCCGGCCTCCCGCGCCAGGTGGCGGCGCGACGGAGGCCGGATTCCGGGGGTAGCCTTAGGGGGTTTTAAGGCACGGCTATTTTTTTTGCAGTTCAGCGGCCGCCTTTTCATAGGCCGCCTTTAGATCGACCAAGGCAACCTCCAGCTTTTGCTTGGCCTTGTCATAGGCCTGGCCGCTGGCCTGGCCCAGTTCGTCATAGGCCTGGCTCACCGCCTCCTGCTTGGCCTTGATTTCAGCGCTGATCGCCTCCCAGTGAGCCGAGGCTTTTTCACCCGCCTCCTCGCTTTTTTTCACCAGCTTGTCTTGCAGCTGATCCACATCGGACTTCAAAGAGTCCCAATGCTGGCTCACCTCCTTCATGAACTTGTCCTTTTGCTGATTGCCATAGTCCACCGCCGTGTCCACCGCTTTTTGGGCGTTCTTCTTTACATCCTTCATGTTGGTTTTGGAGTCGTCTCCACAACCAGCGGCTGCCGCCAGCATCACCGCGATCAGTAAAATGCGCATAACGTAACCGAGCATATGAAGTCCTTTCAGGTTGCCGGGGGGCGCTGAAGATGAATGATTGACCTATTATTAGTATAGTCTGCGCTTTTTGCGGCGGGTAAACAAGCTGGCCACCAAGGACAGCACGCAAAGCGCCAGGGAACCCCAAAAGACCATTTCAATGATGCCGATGACCGAGGGCGCCAGGCCTATGTAGCCCACCGCGCCGGCCGCTAAAGCGATGATAAAAAAAGCCAGAGCCAATTTAAGCATGCATCATACCTTTCGCCTGGGGGCGTTGGCCAAGCGTGCCGGGCCGGAACGGTTGGCCGGAGAAAAACCTTGGGCGCTTGGTTGTCCATTAAAGCAGGCGCGGCTGGTCTTGCAAATCAGGCGCAGCAGGATAATGGCCTAAGAAAAAACCTGGCGTCCCCCCAGACCGATGCGGAGGCGCCAAGGAAATACGGCGGAATCAGGACAGGATGAAGTTTAGGATATAGCGCCCCGCCACCCAAAGCAGGATGGCCGACAGCATCACCTTGATGTAATTGGCCGGTACAAAGCGCTGGCAACGGGCTCCCAGGTACATGCCGCACAGGCCGCCCACCCCGAACAGGGCTCCCAAGAGCCAATCGGGCGCCACCACCATGGTGCCGTAGAAGGGGGCGATGATCTGATAAAAGGCCACGCCCGCCACCGAGGTGATGAAGGTGCCCATCAGCGCCGCCCCGGCCACGGTGTGCACCGGCAGGCCGTAGATGGCCACGAAAAACGGCGCGATTATGGCGCCGCCGCCGATGCCGTACACCCCGCCCACCACGCCCACGATGCAGGACATGATGAAGATGCTTAGGGTGCCGCAGGTGTAGTCGGTTTCCTGAAAACGATAGGTCAGCCTTCGCAAGCTGAACTCCAGGATTTTTACCCGGAACTCGCCCGCATTGTTGGCCGGCTTGGGCGCTGCCGCTGCTTTGCTCTTGGCCGCCCACCGGACCTTGACCACGTCCATGACCAACCGCAGTCCAATGTATAGCAGCACGCAGCCCACGAATGCCTTGAAGGGCTTGGGGTCGGGCAACCAGTTCAGGCGCACAAAGCCGCCGATCACCACCCCGGGCAAGGTTCCCAGCACCACCACCCAAGTAAGCGGCCACACCATGCGCCCCTCTTTAACATAGCGGTACACCCCGCTGGGGATGGACACGATGTTGTAGACCAAGTTGGTGGGGCTCACCGCCGGGCTCACGAAACCCAGCACGCTCATCTGGAAGGGAAGCAGCACAAAGGCGCCGCTCACCCCGGCCATGGAGGTAAAAAACGACACCACGAAAGAGACCAAGGGCGGCAGCCAGATATAGGTTTCAACACCAGACGCCGGAAAGATCATGCTAACGCCTCACTAGAGCAAATGCTGTTTGCGCCTCCTGGGGCCTGGACTCGGCGACACTTGCCACATCCTGGCATATTTCTCCTGGTAATTAAATAGGGTAATAACCTCATTCAGGCCGGACTCAACCCACTGATTTGAGTTGAGACATCATTCCTCCCTGCCACTAGGGACGGCCGCAGCAAGCCCTCCCCTTGACAATTTATATACCGCTTGGTATATTGCC
>CAZDRW010000612.1:0-2472 GCA_964507555.1 uncultured Desulfarculaceae bacterium | reverse complement strand
ATATTAAAAAAGGCCGCCGCGTACTTCGCGAAAAGCCTGAAGTGAAGTACGCGTTTATGCACAGCAACACAGGCCAATTCAGCATCAGCGCCCAGTGCGCGGTTTTCGGGGTGTCGCGCAGCGGTTACTACGCCTGGCAAAAACGGCAAGGCAACCCCAGCCAGCGGCAATTGGCTCGTGAGTATTTGGACCGGCTGGTGGCTCGGGCCTTTGCCGCCCGCAAGGGCCGTAGCGGAGCTGTGGGGCTGACCCTTGACCTTGATGATCTGGGCCACAAATACAACCGTAAGACCGTGGCCGCCAGCATGAAACGGCAAGGGCTGATTGCCAAGGCGGCCAAGAAGTACAAGGCCACCACCGACTCGGATCATAACCTGCCCGTAGCCCCCAATATATTGAAGCAGGACTTCAGCGCCAACGCCCCGAACCAAAAGTGGGTCTGCGACATCAGCCATCTTTGGACTGAAGAGGGCTGGCTGTACTTGGCGGTAGTGCTTGATCTTTTCTCACGCATGGTGGTGGGCTGGGCCATGGACAAACGCATGAAGGCGGCTCTGGTTTGCGACGCCTTGCAAATGGCTCTTTAGCGGCGGCGCATGCCCAAAGGCATCATCGTCCACTCAGATCGCGGCAGCCAGTACTGCTCCAAGCAGTATCAGGCCATCTTAACTAAGCACGATCTGATTTGCAGCATGAGCGGAAAGGGCAACTGCTACGACAACGCGGTGGCCGAAAGCTTCTTCCACACCCTAAAGGTGGAGATGGTCCACGGCGAGAGCTTCGCAACCCGTGAAGCCATGCATCGGGCCGTCTTCGAATACATAGAGGTTGACTACAACAGAAACAGGAGGCACAGCGCCAACGGCCACATCAGCCCGTTGGCATTTGAAAACAAAATGGTTGTCTAATCGCGAGGGACAAGTCAAGCCTCCCCTCTTTTTTCTTTATGAACAAGTCCTCGGTTGGCATCGTGGTTGTCTCCGAGGTCGGGACCACATCCCGCCTCAAAATAGGTTTAGAAGAAATGGCCCCTCTATGTCGCTTTCGCGTTTTGCCATAATTACATTCGCTTCCATTTTGACGAGGTGACCAAAACTTCGTTGCCGACCGGGGTTTATTAATTTGCGCTTCTTGGCTGATCAAGCATTACGGGGCGCCGACCACCTGAAATCGGTGCCATTGACCCACATGCAGTGAAGAATGACGGCCAGCTTTCTGGCCATAGCGACCTTGGCTTTTTTTGCACCTATTCTTTTGGCCAACTTTACACCCCAAGCTTTGAGGCTTGACCACTTGCGCACTCGGGTTAGGATAACATTGGCGGCTTCATACAAATGGGTGCGCATCAGAGCGTCGCCACATTTGGAAACTCTCCCTGATTTGTCCATCTCACCGGATTGATATCTCTTAGGCGTAAGCCCCAAATAGGCCCCCACAGAGGATGACTTCTTGAATCGGTTCGGATCATCGATAACCGCCTTGTAGGCCAAGGCTATCACCGGGCCGATCCCCGGGGCGGTCATGAGCCGGCGGCAGACCTCGTCGGCACGAGCATGAGCCAGAATTTGTCGGTCAAGAACCCGAATCTGCTCGCAAGTGCAGCGCCACACGCTCAGCAGGCAATCTATGATGGACTCCAGCGCGATCTTGCCCGCAGTTAGCTCACGCACTCGCATCTCGAAAGCTCCGCCCGAGGTCTTGCCCACCATCAGGCCAAAGGTTTTCAGTATCCCTCGCAGCTGGTTGGAGAGCTTGGTGCGCACATCCACTAGCTTGGACCTGGAGATCAGAAGGGTGCGGACCAAATGTGCGTCGATGCTCTTGACCTCCACCTCCCGATACCAGCCGGTGCGCACGATCTGGGCCAAGCCATGAGCATCGTTGGCGTCGGTCTTGTTCACCTGCATGGAAAGAGCTGCTTTGGCGTGCCGGGCGTCCAGGCAGACCACCGGCAGACCAAGCTCCTGCAGCTCATGCCAGTGCCAAGTAGACAACGGGCCGGTCTCGAAACCCACTTTGGCTGCATCCGGCGCGTGACGCCTGACATTCTTGGCAATCACGCAAGGCTCCGACGATGATTTACCCTGCCAAACCTTTTGGCCGTTTTCATCGACCACGCAAATACTCGTCTCTTCCAAAGAAACGTCGAGTCCTACATAATGGGGCATGCTTGCTCTCCCTTCTTGAGGCGTTTTTATTTGAGGCTGGATTATCCCAGACCTCGTTGCCTGAGGGGAGAGCAGCCTCTCGCGATTACCCTATGTCGCTTAACTAAATGTCCGTTGGCTCTGGGCAAGATCATAAACAGTAAAACCAACTTATTGAGACAGGAAAAAGTCAATGGGGGGGCTCATTTTAAAAATTGTTCATAACCCCATTGACTGTAGTTAATTCAGGGGTATATTTATTTTTGGGCGTAAGCCCATAACTCAAATAGGGAAGCGATGGTGGTAAGGCCACGTAAATGCCGGA
>CAZDRW010000611.1:0-2476 GCA_964507555.1 uncultured Desulfarculaceae bacterium | reverse complement strand
AGGAGGGGCTCATCCAGAAGGAGCAGCTTGGGCTGGGCCATCAGGGCCCGGCCGATGGCAAGCATCTGCTGCTCCCCGCCGGAGAGGAATCCACCCAGGCGGCGGGTTATCTTGGTCAGCGGCGGAAACGTCTTGAACACGTACTCCAGGGTCTCGTTGGCCTGTTGGCGTGTGGCCAAATATCCGGCTATGTGGAGGTTCTCGAGCACGGTGGATTCGGGAAATATCCGCCGGCGCTCGGGGCAGAGGATGATGCCGGCTTTGGCCCGGGCCGCGGGTTTGATCCCGAACATATCCTGGCCCTGGAAGGTGATGGCCCCTCGGATGGTTATGCGCTCGCCGCCGGCCATGCGCTCCTTCTTGGCGATGTCGTCCATGATGCCCGAGAGGGTGTACATCAGGGTCGATTTGCCGGCGCTGTTGGCCCCGAAAACGCCTACGATCTGGCGATCTCCGCAGCCAAGGCTCACGTTGTTGAGCGCCAGCATGTTCTCGTAGAAGACCATCAGGCCTCGGGCCTCAAACATAGCTGAACACCTCCTCGGAGCCGAAATAGGCCTCCTTGACCTCCGGGTTAGCCATCACCTCGTCCGGAGTGCCTTCGGTGATTTTGGCCCCAAAGTTCATAACCAGCACCCGCCCGGCCAGGCGGAACAACTCGCGCAGGCGGTGTTCCACCATGATCAGCGTAACCCCTTCCATCTGCAGCTTTTCCATGAGAGGCACCATGGAGGCCATCTCACTCATGGAAAGGCCCGAGAAAACCTCGTCGCAGATGATAATATCCGGCCTGAGCGCCAGGCAGCGAGCCAGTTCCAGGCGCTTTAGATATCCGGTAGGCAAACTGGATGCATTTTTGTAGGGCACGTAGGATTCGCGCTCAAAGCCGATCTCCTCCAGGATATCCACCGCCACGGTGTCGCGGCTGCCCATGCGTCCGCCGCCGCGCCAACCCCCTGTGCGCCGGGCCCGGGGCGAGAACAGCGGCACGATCAGGTTCTTGTAGGCTGGCAGCGAGAAATAGGGTCGCATCACCTGAAAGGTGCGGGTCAGGCCTAGGTCCGCGATCTTATGGGGCGCCAGTCCCTTCAGGTCGCGGCCTTTGTAGATCACCTGGCCGGAATCGATTTTAATGAAACCGGTGATGGCGTTCACCAGAGTGGTCTTGCCCGAGCCGTTGGGCCCGATCACACCCAATATGTCTCCGGGCATCAGATCGAAGCTCACGCCGGCCAGAGCCTGCACACCCCCGAAGGCCTTGTTCACGTCGCGCACGTTGAGAATGGGTTCAGCCACGTCGTCTATATCTCCACCCAGTGCTCGAACTGGTTGTACTTGCGGGCGCCGAAGCTCATCAGCCCCTCGCTTTTGAAAACGATGAATCCCATCAGGATCAGGGCGTATACCGCGATGCGCAGGGTGCCGAAGTCACGCAGCAGTTCACTGATGGGCACCAGGATCAGACAGCCGATCAGCGGTCCGACCAGGGTGCCTCCTCCGCCCACCACCGTGGCCGCGATGGGGATGATGGAAAAGTCCATGGCGAACTGGCTGATGCCAGCCCACATGTAGACATGGGCCAAGCAGGCGCCGCCGAAGCAGCCTAGGCAGGATGCGATCAGCACACCCACCGCCTTATAGAAGGTGATGCTTATGCCGCTGGCCTTAACCGCCTGGTCATTGTCCTTCACTCCCCTAAAAATTAGGCCCATGTCGGCGTTGACCAGCCGGCGCAGGGCGAAAAGGGCGATCAGCAAGACCGAGACCAATAGATACATTTCCCACCAGCGGTTGGCGAAGCCGTCAAGGCCCATGATTCCGTCGGTGCCGCCGAAAACGTCCAGCGCCTCGATCAGCCTCGCGGCTAAAAGCGGAAACATCAGGCTTACGATGGCGAAGTACACACCGCGCAGAGGTAGGCAAGGCCAAAGCAGGAGGGTGCAAAAAAGCCCGCCCAACACCGTGGCCGTGGGTATGCTGAGCCAGAGGGGAAAGCCCAACTCGGTGTTCAAAAGCGCTGAGATATAGGCCCCCACCCCGATGTAAAGGGCTCCGCCCAGGGAGACCAAGCCCACGAAGTGCGCCAGAAAGTCGAATCCCAGAGCCAAAAAGGCGTAAATGCAAACTATGATGAGCACCTTTTGCCAATACGGCGCTGGCTCCAGGATCAGCGGCATGAGCAGCAATCCCATGATAAGCAATAGGCGCGGGGACAAAAGAAAGGCCATCTCCCGCCAGGAGCTGATGCAATATACCCCGTCCGAGCGCACCTTAATGCCCCGGTCCAGGCGCTCCTTGCGTATGCCGTCCCGTTCGCTGGCCATTTTTATGCCTTTCTCCCTTGGGTGCTCATACCCGCTCTTCCAGTTCCTTCTGGCGGCCGAAGACGCCGCTGGGGCGAAGGATCAGGGTGGCGATAATGGCCAATAGGGCTACCACTACCTGGAAATGAGCTCCCAGATAGGCCACGGTTAAA
>CAZDRW010000610.1:0-2479 GCA_964507555.1 uncultured Desulfarculaceae bacterium | reverse complement strand
AAATATTTTATATTTCCTTTTTTATCAAGCGACCCCACCGTGAAGTATGCCGACAGCATGAAAAAGAGGGTCATGAAAAAACTCTGATTGATACCTGTAAAAAGTGTAAGGATAATTGGCGAGATGGGGTCGGATGCGCCTTCTTTAAACAATAAATCGCCGGCGCCGCCATAAGCGATCGCTATGTGGTGTGTTATAACTAGGCAAATCAGGAAAACCTTCAAGTTGTCAACAAAGATTAGCCTTTTCATGATTCCATTAGTGCTTTTGTTGTGAAAATACTTTTGGCGAGTTCGAGATTCTGTCGAGCTTTTTGGCTTCCAGCTTTTTTAGCAATTGCATGGTTTTCATGTGGGACAATCGCATTTTATCGCGTGAAGGCCGGGCTGCCTAAAAAGCGCACGAAATCCGGCACCAGATCGGCGCCGTAAAGGGGCATGTCCTCGCCCAGGAGGATGCCGGCGGCCTGGTGGGGCAAAAGCGCCGGATGGCCGCTGCGGTTGCTGGTCATAACGTCGTAGGCGTCAATGATGCGCATGATGCGGGCCAGCTGCGGCACCTTGGCCGCGGGCAGCCCCCCCGGGTAGCCGCTGCCGTCGGCGTTTTCATGGTGGTGCTGCACGATCATGAGAACGTCGTAGGACACCGCGCCGATGGGCAGAAGCATCTTGTAGCCCAGGGTGGGATGCTGGCGCAGGGCGGCTTGCTCGCGCGGGGTCAAGGAATCGTCATTGTCGGCCAAGTTGCCGGGCAGCTTGGACATGCCCACGTCGTGCAGCATGCCGCCCAGGCCCAGGGACATGACGCGGCTTTCATCGAACCCCAGGTGCTTGCCAAAGGCCATGCCCAGCATGCAGACGTTCACGCTGTGGGAATATACCGAGTAGTCCACGCTCAAAACGTCCACCAGCTTGGTCAGGATCATGGGGTCCTTGGCCATGCGGCTCACGGTTTCCTGGGAGCGCTTGACCGAGCTGTCCAGGGCCTTGGGGCTTAAGTCGCTGCCGAAAAGCACGCGCAGGTTGAGGTTGGCCATCTCCTGCACCACCAGGCGCTTGCGGCTTAACGGCGCGTTTTCCTTGTCCAGGATCTTGGAGGCGTTCTTCTCGAAATAGTCGTTCAGGGCCTCGCCCTCGTCCATGCGCACGAAGAATTTGGTCTGGTTGGCCTTCTTAAGACGGTCGCGCCAGGCTTTCTTGTAGAGCTCGCCCTTTTCGGCGGCCAAGTTCATCTCGATCTGCTGGGATTTTTCGCGGAAGATGGGCACGTAGAAATCCACCGGCAGGGGCTCGTCAATGACCAGCACGTCCAGAGGCAAGGGCGCCATGCCCATTTCGCTGGGGTTGAATCCCCGGCGCACCCGAGCCCGCCCAAGTTCCTTGTCCAGCACGCTGGATTTTTCGGTCTCGCTCATTTATTCCGCCGCCCGCCAACCGGAAACCTTGTGCCAAGCGTCCGCGCATGGTTCGTAAACCTTGACCCTGCTAGACAGATGTTGGCAAATAGCGCCGCCCGGGGCAACTGTTTATTTGCCGCGCTCAAGCTTCCCCCTTAAAGATCACTGTGACGTTATATAACAATAAAGCCTATTTGCGCTAGCGCCAGCGCTGCATCATAGCTGTTTATGTGCTTGAATCAGGGGCCTTTGCTGCGCTATGATGGCCTTTGTTTGGAGCGGTTCCCGCTTTAAGCCAATGAAAACAATGTTCATGATATTTTGCAGGGAGGAAAACCCATGCGCAAACTGCTTGTGATCCTGGCTGTTCTCTGCTTGGCTTTGGCCGGGCTCACCACCGCGGCGTCCGCAAAGATGACCTTGAAGTTCGGCCACGTGGCTCCGCCGTTTCATGGCCAGAGCAAGGGCGTTGACGCCTTTGCCGCCTATGTGAAAGACAAGACCAAGGGCGAGATCGAGATCAAGACCTTCCCCTTCGGCCAGTTGGGCTCCGAACGCTCCATGGCCGAGCAGGTGCAGGCCGGCACTTTGGAGATGGCCTCCATCACCACCGCGGTGATGGGCAACTATGTGCCCCAAGTGCAGCTCATGGACCTGCCCTTCGTATTCCCCAACCGCAAGACCGCCTATGCCGTGATCGACGATCAAGCCTGGCAGGATAAGCTGTTCGGCTATCTGCCCAAGAAGGGCTTCGTGGGCATCGGCTGGACCGAGAACGAGTTCCGCGACATCAACAACAAGGTGCGCGACATCCATAAGCCCGAGGACGTGAAGGGCCTCAAGATCCGGGTCATGAACTCGCCGGTGTACATGGACACCTTCAAGCAACTGGGCGCCAGCCCGGTGGGCATCCCCTTCCCCGAGCTTTATAACGCGCTGCAGCAGGGCGTTATCGACGCCCAGGAGAACCCGCTTCTCACCTCCATTCTGATCAAGGCCACCGAGGTTGCCAAGCACGTCACCATGACCAACCACATTCTCACCGAGTGCATAATTATCGTGAACCCGGCGGTGTGGAAGAAG
>CAZDRW010000609.1:1366-2481 GCA_964507555.1 uncultured Desulfarculaceae bacterium | reverse complement strand
TATCTGGCGCTGACCGTGGTCAGCCTGGGTGTGGTGGGAGCCCTGGCCATGACTTTCTACGACCTCTATTCAGGCAAGGAAGTGCACGAGGAAGGCCACGGTCACGAAGATCCCTGGGCCGATTACTCCTATGGTCATGACAAGGCCGACCGCGGGGAGTACGCTTAAGCCTTCGGGAGGCCCAACCAAGTCCAACCCCAAGCGCGGGGCCCTTCACGGGCCCCGCCTTTTTTGGGGACAACATGACCATGCGGCTGGAACCGCTCCGGGATTTGCAGGCGGTGATCTTCGATCTGGACGGAGTTGTCTTTGACTCCCTGCACTGCAATATCGTCCTTTATAACCACATCCTTGAGAAGGTAGGCCTGCCGCCCACCGCCGCCGATGCCTCCGAGGTGATCCACCGCGAGAGCATGGAGCGCTCCTTGGCGCATTTCATGGGCTGGGGTGAAAAGTTTGAACAGGCCATGGCTTATTGGCGCGAGCTGGACGCCACGCCGTTCATCAAGCAGCTTCGTCTATTCCCCCAGGTGCAGGAGACGCTTACGCGCCTGCGCAGGCACGTGCGCACCGCAGTGGCCACCAACCGCCAGCGCACCACTGGCGCCGCGCTGGACCACTTTGGTTTGAGCGGGCTCTTTGATCTGGTGGTGACGCCCTTGGACGCCGGCGCGCCTAAGCCAGATCCCCAGGTGATGGAATACACCCTGGCCGGGTTGGGGCTCAGCCGCGACCAGGTGGTTTACGTGGGCGACAGCAGCATTGACGAGGCCTTGTGTCAAGCCTCAAACGTGCGTCTGGTGGCCTATAGGGGGCCTGAACTAAAGGCTTGGGCGCATGTGCAGGAGCACGGCGAGATACCGGGCCTGTTGGGTTTGGAATAGGGCCAAGCGCGGCGGCCGGCCGGAGTCCTCTCAGGAGCTGCGCGGGCTCGCGTATAAATCAGGAAAAAGCGGGGGGCGTTGGAAACGCTGCCAGGCTACACAGCGCCGGTTCTTGGCGCAGGCGCGGCAAACTGCCTCGGCCACCCGGGGAGAACCCGGACGGCGGGGGCAGACTATGTAGCGTAGGGTGCTCATGGCTTAGGAAGCCTAGCATAGTTAGCCGGGGCAGGC
>CAZDRW010000609.1:0-1348 GCA_964507555.1 uncultured Desulfarculaceae bacterium | reverse complement strand
TAGTCCCCTCCTGAGCGCCCGGAACCGGCTTGCCTTTGTATATGGCGTAATAGGTTACCGGCACCACCAAAAGCGTAAAGGCGGTGCTGGCGAACAGGCCGAAGATAAGCGCCCAGGCCAGGCCGCTGAAAATGGGGTCCAGGGTGATGGGCCAGGCGCCCAGGGCCGTGGTAAGCGCGGTGAGCACGATGGGCCGGAAGCGCACCACCCCTGATTCCAGGATCGCCTGCTTCAGCGACATGCCCTCGGCTTGGGAGCCCTGGATAAACTCGATGAGCACCAGGGAATTCCTTATCACGATGCCGCCCAAGGCGATCATGCCGATCATGCTGGTGGCGGTGAAAAAGACCGGATCCCCGAAGCCTCCCACCGCATCGGCAGCCACCAGGTTCAAAAGCCAGAAGCCGGGCATGATGCCTAAAAGGGTGAGCGGAATGGCCACCATGAGGAGCAGGGGGATAAAAAACGATCCGGTCTGTAGCACCAGGAGAATGTAGATCCCCACCAAGGCCGCGCCAAAGGCCAGACCCAAGTCGCGGAACACCCGCAGGGTGATCTGCCACTCGCCCTCGCCGGCGAAATCGACCCAAGCGCCCCGGGGCAGGGGATGCTTGGCCAGCTTATCCTCCAGGTCCAGGATGGCGGTGGCCGGCGAGCGGCCCGCCACTTCGGAGTAGACGAACACCACCCGCTCCAGGTCCTTGTGGTAGATGGGCTGCTCGGCCGGCATCTCCTGGAAAGAGCCCAATTCAGCCAAGGGCAATATTTGCCCCGAGGCTGTCTGGACCGGCACTTGGCTAAGGCTGGCCAGGCTGGAGCGCTTGGATCGCGGCAGGATTATCTGGACCATGAGCGCTTGGCGTTCATGGGGCAGATGCACCGTGGCCGGCGAGTCGCCGCTCATGGCCAGGCGCAGGGAATGAATGATCTGGCTGGTGCTGACGCCGTGCAGGGCAGCCTTTTCCTTGTCCACCACAAAGTCCAGACGCATGCGCCGAGCTTCGGTGGAATCGTCGATGTCAACCACGCCGGGCTCGGCTTTCATAATTTCTTTGAGGCGGTCTGCTCCGTTAATAAGATCATCATATGAACTGTCCGGCCGGCCGCGCACCTCGGCGGTGATGGTGCTCATCACGGGCGGTCCCGGCGGCGTTTCCACGATTTTGAGATTTACGCCATAGCGGTCGGCGATCGCTTGCAATGGTTTGCGCAGGCGCAGCACGATGGCGTGGCTTTGGGCCTGGCGCCGGTCCTTGGGCACCAGATTGACCCGGATGTCGGCCACGTGGGGGCCTTGGCGCAGATAGTAATGGCGCACCATGCCGTTGAAGTCCATGGGCGAGCTCAG
>CAZDRW010000608.1:0-2488 GCA_964507555.1 uncultured Desulfarculaceae bacterium | reverse complement strand
CGCGCTCCCCGGGCCGACTTGCCCTTGAATATGCCCGGGTCGGAACCGCAGACCCCCACCAGCTCCAGCTTGAGAATGCCGTCCTCATCGCCGATTTCCGGCAGGGGGAACTCGCGCATTTCCAAGGCACCCGGTCCCGTAACCACCACCGCGCGTGTTTTCATTGGGCTACCTCATCCTTCTGCAAGTCATAGGCGCCCGGAGTCGCCTCTGGGTCTTCCCGGTCGCTGAGTAGTTTCTTGACCACCCGGTTGGTGGCGTTCTTGGGCAGTTCATCCATCTCCAGCCAAAACCGGGGCACCTTGAAATCAGCCATATTGGCCCGGCAGTGGGCGATCAACTCCTGCCAGGTTTTGCCCTCGCCAGCTTGGCGCACCACAAAGGCCATGATCTCGTCCTCGCCCGCCGCATCGGGCGGCGAGACGGCGAGCACGGCCGCTTCGATCACTCCAGGGCCCTGGGCCAGAACGTTTTCCACCTCCACGGCGCCGATGTTCTCGCCCTTTTTGCGGATCACATCCTTGCCCCGGCCCAGGAAATAGACCCAGCCCCGTTTATCCTGACGCCCCCGGTCGCCGGTGTGCAGCCAGCCGCCGGCCAGGGCCTCGGTTGTGGCCTCGGGGTTGTGGTAATAGCGCTTCATCAAGGCCTGGTTGCGCAGCACGATCTGGCCGATCTGGCCGGGAGGCAGCTCACGATCCTGATCATCGACAATCCGCACTTCATTGCTGAGCCCGGGCCAGTCGGGAATCATGGGCACCCCCACCGAACTGTCCAACACGCGCTCATCAAGCATGCCCATGAGCGCCAAGGGAGACTCGCTCAGGCTATACAAGGTCTGCAGGTGCACCCCGAAGCGAGTTTCAAAATCGCGGTAATGCCCCTTGGGGGCACCGCCCGCCACCACCAACTCCACCGGATTGTCGGCGTCGTCCGCTTGCGGCGGCCGGTTATAGAGGATGGTGGTAAGAGCCAGCAGCATGACCACCTTGTTGGCTTGGTATTGCCTGGTCCAACCCCACATGCGCGAGGCGCTGAATTTTTCAGCCAGCACAAAGGTGGCCCCTTTCCACAAGGTTCCCAGGCAGGAATAGAACTGGGCATTGACGTGAAATAATGGGTTGGCCGTTAGGAGGCGATCGCTTTCCTTGAGCCCGCAGGTGCGGGCGAAGGAGGCGGCGGTGCGCAGGTAGTTGCCATGGCTGTGCACCACGCCCTTGGGAAAGCCGGTGGTGCCGGAGGTGTAAAGTATCGCCGCGTCATCATCCAGGCCGATATCCACCGGCCCCAGTTCCATGGGAAGCTTATAAAAATCTTCCATGCAAGCCAGGCCGGTTTGCGGGCTTTGCCCCACGCCCAGCCAGTTTTGCACCAGCCTGCAGGCCTGCCTCAACTCCGGCATGAGCGGCAGGGATTGCTCCCCCAGAAGCACGGTTGCGGCCTGGCAATGGTTGAGGATGTAGGCCGCCTCGCCCGCGGTGAGCCTCAAGTTTACCGGCACCATCACAGCGCCCAGCTTGAGTATGGCCCACCAGGCATAGATGAATTCGGGGCAATTTTTAATGAGCAGGGCGACTCGGTCGCCCTTGGTCACGCCCAGCCCTGACAGGCCGTTGGCGACTTGGTTTACGCGCTCATCAATCTGGCCAAAGGTCAATTCCTGGTCTTGGAACAACAGATATGTCTTGCCCGTCAGGTTCCTGGCCTTGGCTTCGATTAGTTCTCTAACGTTGTTCATGTTGTCTATGTCACCGCATTAGGAGGTTTGAGGCGTTGCGCCGCCCTTGCGCTGGGCAATGGCCCGCATGGCAAGGTATAGCGCCGCAAAGGCGGCGGCGCCGATGGCGTCCGTCACCAGCCCCGGCATGATGAGCAAGAAAGCCACTCCGCAAAGCACCGCACGCAACAGGATATTTATCTTGTCGCCCAGGTAGCCCAAGAGAGCCGAGCCCAAGGCCATGCAACCCAGGGCCGCCGAGATGAAGGCCAGCAGAATTCCCCACCAGGAGCCCTGCCAAATCAGGACCGGGTGATAGACAAAAATAAACGGCACCACATAGGCGATGAGGGCCAGGCGCATGGATTCAAAACCGGTGGCAAACGGTTTGGAGCCCGCAATGCCCGCGCCCGCAAAAGCCGCCAAAGCCACCGGCGGGGTGATGCAGGAAAGGCAGGCATAGTAGAACACGAACATATGGGCGGCCAAGGGCTGAACACCCAGCTCAATGAGAACCGGCCCGCCCAAGATGACCGTTAGGATATAGGCTGCCGAGGTGGTGAGCCCCATACCCAGGATCAATGAAGCCACCATAACGAAAACTAAAGATAGCAGGAGACTGTTCCCAGAGGCCTGAATCACCAGAGTGGAGAACTTCAGGCCCAAGCCGGACTGGGTGACACAGCCGATGACTATACCGGCGCAGGCGCAGGCCAAGGCCACTTCCAGGCACCCTTTGGCGCCCTTTTCCAATGCAGTCAGAATCGCCTT
>CAZDRW010000607.1:0-2489 GCA_964507555.1 uncultured Desulfarculaceae bacterium | reverse complement strand
CAATTTTGAGAGGCAGCTTGTGCGCCAGGCCCTGAACGCTATCATCGCGACCGACCAGGATGGTTTGGTGCAGGTATTCAACGACAGCGCCGAGACTCTCTTCGAGGCCCCGGCGGATGAGGTCATCGGTCAATCCCACTACACCCGCTTCTTCCCGCGGGCCCAAGTAAAATTGATTCAAAAGGCCCTCTATGAGAACCCGCAGGACGGCGGTTCCCTCATGCGGGTGGTGGTGGTCAAAACCAGCGGCGGCAAGCGCCTGCCGGTGATGCTTTCCGCACGCGCCTTGTACATCCAGGGCATGTTCAGCGGAGTGGTGATGTTCCTGCAAAACTTGCGGGAGTCCAAGCACCTTAAGGCCCAGCTCATACGCAAAACCCGGCTGGCCGCCGCCGGCCAAACCGCCGCCGGCTTGGCCCACTGCCTAAAGAATCTTCTGCACGGACTGGGTTCGGCCACCTATCTGGTGGATCAGGGTCTTTCCGACCAGGATTTGGAACTGACCGGCGAAGGCTGGCGCATGATTAAAAAGAATCTGGACCAAATGAGCGCGCTCACCCAGGATCTCCTTTCCTATGCCAGGGACCGCAGGCCCCAATACCAGGCGTTCAACTTGAACCAGCTTTTGCATGAATGCGCCCACCTGGTGGCGGGCCGCGCCAAGGAAATGGGCTTGAAGATAGAACTAAAAACCGACCCAGCCTGCGATAGGGCGACACTGGACCCCCAAGGCGTACGCCGGGTGGTGCTAAACTTGCTGACCAACGCCATGGATGCCCTGGCGGCCCAGCCGCCGGACCCGGGCCCTGCCCGCATAGAAATGGCCGACAACCGCGACGGCTTCGGCCAGGTGATCGTATCGGTGAGCGATAATGGACCCGGCCTCAGTCCGGAGGCGCGCAAGCATCTTTTCAGCGGGCTATTCACCAGCAAAGGCAGCAAGGGCACCGGCTTGGGGCTTCTGGTCAGCCAGAAAATCGTTGAGGAGCACGGCGGCACCCTGGATTTCGCCAACTTGGCCGACGGCGGCGTCCGTTTCACCTTGGCCGTGCCGGACCTGGCCGAGCAAGCGGCGGGCGAAGCCGACACCTCCATCGAGGTATAGAAACCGGAACAGGACCCTGGTTAGGCCAGCTAAAAACCCGCCTCACGGCGTAATTCATCCAGCCACAGCCCCAGCGGCCTCCCCTGCAGCGGCCGGGCGAAAACCTGACGCAGCGCCTCCTGCACCCGGGTTTGATCCTCCGGCGGCACCAGCAAACCCGGCAGCGGCTCGCAAGGCAGAAGATCCTCACCGGCGCTCACATCCCCTTGCACGGCGGCCATGACCTGGGGCAGCAAGCCGAAACCTTCCCTTCCCAGGGAGCACTGCTCCACCAGTTGGAAGAACGCAGCGTTAAGGCTGAGCCAAAAAGGGTCCTCCAGGGCCTGCCCGCCAACTTGGCAGCGCTGCAAAGAAGCCATGGTGCGGCAGGCCAGAGGCCTGGCCTCATAGGCGGAGCACAAGCCGTTTGCCAAGAGAGGGCAGGAGCCGCCAACCAGACCGGACGGCTCCCGTCCCGGCGGCTCTTCCTGGGCCAGGCAGAGCCGGGCCAGTGCGTTGAAGGTTGTTTGCGGCTGTCCAGACACAGGCGCTTGCGCAGCGGCGATCAGCGCAAGGAGATCATCCCGGCCCGCCGAACTTAGCGCGCGCATTAACAGCCTGCCTTCCAAGCCGGTCATGCACACCCGATCAGAGCAGCAAACAGCGCAACCAGGCGAGCAGGCGACTTGCCTGTTTTGGCTGAGTGCTTCATAAGCGTCATATAGCGCCTGCAGCACGGCCAGCGCCTTGTCTTCGTCAAAAGAGCGCAATCCCAAGTCCCTATCTCCCACCATGGCGCTCGCAATCTATCTAATTGTAATTAATAATAATGTTCACCATAGATTGACAGTGAACTCTTTATCCTTTTATACTCAAATCACGGCCTGGACAAATGGTTAATACAATATCGACCAGAAAGGCACCGGCAAGCAATGCTCCAGATTAATTTCGGCTGCTGCAAAGTTTTGCCGCCCGGGACCGGGGGAGCCTTGGAATCCCCCTGATAGCACAACCGCGCGCGTGGCTCCACCATAGCCGCACTGCCCTAAATCATTGCCCCGTCATAAAATGCCCTAAGTTCCGCCGCATGGGCAAGGAGAGCGCGTGACCCAAGAACAGATGCAGATAACCGAGGTCCAGGCGCCTCCCAACCTATACCAAGGATTCATGCATTTCTCCCTGGCGGCTCTGGTCCCGGGCAGTTCCGCCCCCTGCTCCATCCGCCTGGAAGCCCTTAACAAGAGCCTGGGGCGCTTGCGTCTCATAGAGGCCCTTTTGCCTGGCGACACCATCAGGGAAGCTTGGCTGAGTCAACTCTTGAAGGAAGACGTCAGCCAAGCCTACATCGCCCTGGAAGACCTGCCCGCCGTGCAAGCCTATCTGCACGCCCAAACCCTGCGGCTGA
>CAZDRW010000606.1:0-2490 GCA_964507555.1 uncultured Desulfarculaceae bacterium | reverse complement strand
TCACCATGAAATAGAAAATGCACATCCAAAACGGGCCGCTTTCCGGCCCGATCCAATCCGGACTTTTCCGTAATCAGATGGAACGCGGTGCGCCCATGCGCCCGCATCTTAGGCAATCAATGCGCCATGGTTTTGCCATCGCGTAATGAGAGGATGTGTAGAGATGTTTGAGAACAAACTGATCAATATCATGAATGACGCCCCGCCCGTGGATAGCCTATGGACGGACGGCCACAAGATACCTTGGGACGATCCCCAGTTCAGCGGGAGGATGTTGCGGGAGCATTTGTCCCAGGACCACGACCTGGCCAGCCGCACCGTTGATGTGATTGCCCAGCAGGCCGCTTGGCTCGCGCAGGGTTTGCTTGGCCGGGGCGCGGGACGGGTGCTGGATCTGGGCTGCGGGCCGGGCCTGTACGCGCCCCACCTATGCCAGGCGGGCCACGCCTACCGCGGCATCGACTTTGGCCCGGCTGCCATTGCTTATGCCCAGCGCAACTTTACCGCCGATGGCCAAGGTGAGTTCATGCTGTGTGATGTGCGCCAGGCGGACTTTGGCGAGGCGCATGATCTGGTCATGATGCTCTATGGCGAGCTCAACGTTTTCCCGCCAAGGGACTGCGCCCGCATATTGGCCAAGGCCTATGCGGCTTTGAAGCCCGGCGGACGTATTTTTCTGGAAGTGCATACCCGTGAGGCTGTGATGGCCTCTGGGCGGAACTGTTCCTGGTACAAGAGCGCGGGCGGGCTATTCTCGGACTCCCCCCATTTGTGCCTTACGGAAACCCACTGGTACCCGGACCAGGCGGTGGCTTTGCAGGTCTTCCAGGTGGTGGATCTGGCTAGCGGCGGCCTGCAAACCTATCGCAGCACCATGCAGGCCTATGCTGATGACGATTATTGCCGCTCATTGAGCGAAGCCGGATTCAAAAAAGTGAAGTTCCATCCAGACTGGCCGGCCCACAGTCAGGCTCTCCTGGCCATATCCGCTATCAAGAAATGATCTGCCATTGAACACCCGGGCGGGAGGCTGTATGCCTCCCGCCCGGGTGTTGTTGTCAGGTTGTAATGAGCGGCTACTTCAGCTTGCCGGTGCCCCTGAGCACCTTTTCCGGGGTGATGGGCAGGTCCCGGCAGCGGTAACCCGTGGCGCCCCACACGCCGTGGGCGATGGCAGGCGCGGTGGGGATAGCCAGGCCCTCGCCGGCCTCCTTGGCGCCGAAGGGGCCTTCCGGCTCATAGGTCTCCACCTCGGCGTAGACGCTGGGCGGCATGTCCTCGGCCGTGGGCACCTTGTAGTCCAGGAAGGTGTTGTTAAGCGTGTAGCCGTCCTGCATGACAAACTGCTCGGATAGCGCATAGCCCAGGCCCATCTGAATGGCGCCTTCCAGCTGGCCCTCCACCGCCATCTTGTTGATGGCCACCCCGCAGTCGTGGGCGGTGTACATTTGGTCAACCTTGACCAGGCCGGTGTCTGAGTCCACCGTGACCTCGGCCACCTGGGCCCCGAAGGAAAAGGCCGGGCTCACCAGGCCCTTGTTGCGCGGGGTGTAAAAGCCGGAGGCCGTCAAGGGCTCGCCGCGACGGCCCCTGAGCGCCTTGTACACGCACTCGGCGAATGACATGCGCTTCTTGGGGCTGGTCTTAACGAACACTTCGTCGTTCTCGAAAGCCACGTCGTGGATCTGGTTCAGGTCGAACTCGCTGAACAGGATCGGAATCAACATTTCCTTTATCTTCTTGGCCGCGTCCAAGACGGCGTTGCCGTTCATCAGGGTGACCCGGCTGCCCCAGGAACCCAGGTCGGCCTTGGGCGTGGTAGCGGTGTCCATGGACACCAGGCGTATCTTGTCGATGCTGATGCCGAGCTCGGCGGCCAGGATCTGCCGCATCACGGTGTCGGGGCCCTGGCCGATATCGCAGGCCATGGTGGCCAGCTGGGCGGTGCCGTCGTCGAACACCTTAACCTCGGCCGCCGAGAAGTTGTACTTGGTGTTGAACCAGTTGAACACGCCGCCCGAGATGAAGCTGAAGCAGCCCACCCCCAGGCCCTTGCCCGGGATCTTGGTTTTTTGCTTGGCGTCCCAGCCCGAGATCTCCCGCACCTTCTCCAAGCACTCCTTGAACCCGCAAGAAGACACCGTGGCCACGTCCGGAATCACGTCGCCGGTCTCCATGGCGTTTATGATGCGCAGCTCGATGGGGTCGATGCCCAATTTTTCGGCCGCGATGTTGAACTGGGTCTCGTTGGCGAACGCCGCCTGGGGCGCGCCGAAACCGCGCATGGCCGAGGCCGGCGGCTTGTTGGTGTAGACGTGGCGGCCGAAATAGCGGTAGGCCGGGAAGTTGTAGAGCATGTTGCCGAAGGTGCCGCACAGGAAGGTGGCGGTGGGGCCCATGGCGTTATAGGCGCCGCCGTCCAGCTTGACCTGGAAGTCCTTGGCCAGAAGCTTGCCGTCCTTGCTGAAACCGATTTTGGAGTAGATGCTC
>CAZDRW010000605.1:0-2492 GCA_964507555.1 uncultured Desulfarculaceae bacterium | reverse complement strand
GAACGGCGTGCTTCGCTTGAACCAGGCAGGAGACCTTGATTATTGGAGCTACGGTTTTTATAAAGTCGTCTCATCGGGAAGCGGATACCGTTGGAGCGTGTTGGCGGCTTATAACAAAGACCTGGGCAAAAACTCGCTGGTCTTCCATTCCGACCCAACGCTGCCCGGTTTTCCCGGGCCGGCGGCGCAATACACCATCGGCGCCCTGCTGCCTTTGAGCGGAACAGAAGCTACTTCGGGGCCGTCTTTCCGGGCTGGCCTGGAGGTAGCGCTGGAAAGCATTAACCGGCATCTAGCCATCAATGGTTACAGGACAACCATCAAGCTGGACGTGCGGGACACCGCTTCCGACAGCTCCGTCACCCAGGCGGCCATGCAAGCGCTTGCCGCTGACGGCGTGCGGGTCGTTATGGGTCCCATGGTCAGCTCGGCCTGCCAAACCGTGTTGCCCCAAGCCAATGACCTGGGCTTGCTGCTGGTGAGCGCGGGCAGCACCGCGCCCTCCTTGGCTATCGCCGATGACAGCCTATACCGCATGGTGCCCTCGGACCTGTGGCAAGGCAAGGCGCTGGCTTTGTCAATGTGGGAGGACGGCATCCGGGCGGCGGCGCTGATTTTCCGCGACGATATCTGGGGCGAGGAACTTTCCCAGAGCTTTAGGCAAGCGTTCACGGCGTTGGGCGGCCGCGTGTTGGGCAGCCTGTCCTATAGCGCCAGCGCCCACGATCCCCGCGCCTATTTGCCCGAGCTCGATGCGGCCGTGGCCGGAGGCGTGCAAATCTTTGGCGCCGCTTCCACGGCTGTGTTGCAAATATCGTTTGAAGAAGGCATAGAAACCCTGGCTGTGGCCGGGGCTTACCCGGCGCTCAACCAGGCGGCCTGGTATGGCGCGGACGGCTTGGCCCAAAGCCTGGTGCTTTTGGCAAATCCCGTTGCGGCGGCCTTTGCGGCGGCGCGGGGCTACACCGCGTCTATCTATGCACTCAAGGTGAGCGGACACCTTGCCACCTATTCGATTCCCCGCGACGTGTTTTGCGAGCGCGTTACCGAAAAGCTGGGCTATAAGCCGGTGTCATATGCCTTCAACGCCTGGGATTCCCTGTGGCTGGCCGCGGCGGCGCTCATGCAATCTGATTGGGCCAGCGAAGCAAGCATCATCGGCCCTGCCCTTAAGAACGCATCCGACAGCTACTTGGGCCTAAGCAACTTCATGGCCCTGGACCAATACGGTGACCGCAAATACGGGGACTATGGCTTTTACAAGGTGGTCAAAGGCGCAAGCGGCTTGACTTGGACGCAGACCGGAACCTACCATTTCCATCCGCCGGCCTATCTGCCTCCCCGCATCACCCACTAGAAAGCAACCCTTTACCGGGAGCAATTCAATTACTCACCATCAAGCCCCGGCCGACTCCCATGAGACGGCCGGGGCTTTTGCAATTCAGCCATGATGTATTGCTCAGGGAATCGGGCCGGGTTTTCTGGCCAAGATGCAATAGTCCCGAGCAAAAATGGACAAGGGAAACAGCCGGGACAGCCGCTCGTCCCAGCCGGTCATGGAAACCACGTCCATCCGCTTGGCGATAATATTGGTCAGGCTGCCGGGTAAAAACTTATGTTTGGCGGCCAGCTCGATGGTTAGTCCATGCCTTTGCAATAGGCTAAGGGCCTCTTTTAGCCAAAATCGCCGCTCATGGCGCCATTTCCTGGCCACATAAGCCAATATTTCGGAAGAACCCAGCATGGCGGGCAGGTTCCAGATGAAGAACCATCCGCCCGGCTTCAGCACACGTATGATCTCCGTCACAATCAAATCCTCGTCGCCCACCCCGTCTTCGGCCACATGCTCCAAGACTCCGGAAGATATGAAGAGATCCAGCGACGCGTCGTCTAGCTCCAGACGGTTGGGTTCCTTGCCGTGGATGGTGGCCAGGGAGAATTTTTGGGCGAACTCGTCATAATGCGGCGGCGCATCCAATAAATAATTGCTCACATCGCTATAACCCATTTCCATCAAGATGCGCGTCACCTGGCCGTACCAGCCTCCCCAGTCGATGATCTTGGCCTCTCGGCCCGGCAGGAAACGGGGAATCATGGCGCAGAAGAAAGGATAAAACACCCAGTCGCTAATTTTCCTGATATGGGCGGTGTTGTCCAAATCGTGCTCTGCGATCAGAGACAGATAATCCCGGCGCAGGTTTTCCAAAACCCCGCCCCGGCGCAACTCTACCAGCGCGGTTTTGCTGAATTCCCTGAATTTTTTCTTTTTTGAGTCCATGGCCCATGCGATCAAGTTTTAGTCCGCCCCGACATGCAACTATCAGCATTCACTGTACTCTGGACGGGTGCGGCTTACAGCTTGACAGACCTGATCGATTGATACAAGAATGAACTGTGTTCAAACCGGCCCTGCAGACGCCGGTGTTCGAGGTCATGCAAGCCTCTCCAATCCTTAGGCATAAGGGGGGAGCGGCTTTTTTTGTGTTTAGCCT
>CAZDRW010000604.1:0-2492 GCA_964507555.1 uncultured Desulfarculaceae bacterium | reverse complement strand
GTAGGCCAAAATGGCGATGCCCACCATTACAAAGAGACCTACCTTGACTTCCGTGGATACACCCGGCACTAGCGCCTCCGCCCTTTATAATTCACGGTCTTAGTATAACCCATGGCACTGCCAACGCCAGCGAGTTGTTGCCGCCGTGGGTAAATGTCAATCACACCACTTCGATGGGCCCGTCAGCGCGGCCGTGAATGAACTGTTGCACCACGGCGTCCTCGGAAGACTTTATCTCTTCCGGAGTGCCGTGCGCGATAATCTTGCCGTCGTAAAGCATGGCTATATTGTGCCCCACAAAGAACGCCCCGGCGATGTCGTGGCTGATCACCACCCCGGTCACGCCCAGCTTTTCCTGGGTCTCGACTATGAGCCGGTTGATGGCGTCCGAGAGCGGGGGATCCAACCCGGTGGTGGGCTCGTCGTAAAGGATGATCTCCGGTTCTAGCGCAATCGCTCGGGCCAAACCGACACGCTTGCGCATACCGCCGGAAAGCTGGCTGGGCATCTTGTGATCAACGTTGACCAAGCCTACCATGGCCAGCTTTTCGTTCACCGTGTCGGCGATCTGCTCCCTGGAAAGGCTGGTATGTTCCTTAAGGGGAAACGCCACATTCTCGCCCACCGTCATGGAATCAAAAAGGGCCGCGTCCTGGAACAGCATGCCGAAGCGGCGGCGCACCTCGTTCAGTTGGCGGTCATCCATTATATTCAAATCGTTTCCACCCACCAACACCCGCCCCTGGTCCGGCCGAATCAGTCCGATCATGTGTTTCAGGATAACGCTCTTGCCGCCGCCCGAGCGGCCGATTATGACCGTGGTGCGCCCACTGGCAATCTGGAGGCTAAGCCCCTTTAGGACATGTTGCGGCCCAAAAGACTTATGCACCTCCTGCAGTTCAATGATGTTTGTTTGTGTTGGGGCCATTACCTAAAACATAATCGCGGTCAGCACGTAGTCAGCCGCTAGAATGGAAACGCTGGCCAAAACCACCGCCTCGGTTGTGGAGCGGCCCACGCCTTCGGCGCCGCCGGTGGTATAGAAACCCTTGTAGCAACCTATCAACGCGAACAAAAGCCCGAAAAACGCGGCTTTCACCAGCCCCATGCTGATATCTTCGATGTCAAGGTATTCAACAATCTTGGCGATGAAGATGCCCTCGTTGATGCCCAGCACTTTCACGCCCACGATATAGCCGCCAATAATGCCTACATAGTCGCATATCACCGTGAGCACCGGCAACATGATCACGGCGGCCACAATGCGCGGCAGCACCAGATATTGGATGGGGCTGACCGCCATGACGTATAGCGCGTCGATCTGCTCGCTCACCCTCATGGAACCCAGCTCGGCGGCCATGGCGCTGCCCGCCCTGCCGGTCACCATCAGCGCCGTGAGCACGGGGCCCAATTCGCGGGTGAGCGCCAAAGCCACGGTGGAGCCCACCAGGCTTTCGGCTCCGAACATGGAAAAGCCGTGATAGGTCTGCAGGGCGAACACGCCGCCGGTGAAAAGGCCGGTTAAGAGGACCACGTTGATCGATTGCACTCCCACGAACTCCATCTGCTTGAACATCAAATGGATCCTGAAGGGAGGCCGAAGCAACCAAAGAAAGGCCTGGATAAAAAGGAGAACTATTTCGCCCGCGTCTTCCAGGAAGCGCATGGTTAATCTGCCTGCATAGGCCAGCGGGCTAGTCCAGGTCATGGTTGCAACCTCTAGAGCATCCAAACGACATGAAACATGATGGAATCCCTCCACCCCGGCCTTTAGGGGATCGCCGATGGTGGTGGTGGCCAAGCCACTGACCACCACTATAGAGAGGACAAGGGATATCGTCAAGTTAACGATTTGACAAGGCGTTCGAGCCAGTCTCACGTTGACTAACCATCTCTTGACTGATACTTTTAGGTTGCCTGGGGGTGCCCTCTAAAGGGCTGAGAGTCCCCCCCAATGCCGCCGGATGATAATCAGGATGCCAACCTTGCTTCCTGGTCAACACCGCGGCGCAGCGGGGCAACCCCTCGAACCTGATCCGGGTAATACCGGCGTAGGGATAGGTCGCAAAAACCCTCCCCTAAGCCCGCCTGGGCCTCCCGGCAAGAGCGCTATTATTGTTTCTCGTCAGGGAGATGCACCCATGACCATCCCCAGGGTACTCATCATCGCGGGTTCTGATTCAGGCGGAGGAGCCGGCATCCAAGCCGACCTCAAGGCCGTGGCCGCCCTGGGCGCTCACGGCATGACCGCCATCACCGCGCTCACCGCGCAGAACACCCAGGGCGTGCAAGGCGTGCACGCGGTTCCCCTGGAGTTCGTGCGGGCTCAATTCAACTCGGTAGCGGGCGATATCGGCTTTGACGCGGTCAAGACCGGCATGCTGCATTCGGCCGAGTTGGTGGCGTTGGTGGCCGAGCTCCTGGCCGGCGGGCAGGCGCACGTGGTGGTGGACCCGGTGATGGTGGCCAAGAGCGGCGACCGTCTCCTGGCG
>CAZDRW010000603.1:0-2492 GCA_964507555.1 uncultured Desulfarculaceae bacterium | reverse complement strand
GCCATGTTGTATGGGGGCGTGTTCCTGCGCGAGGCCAGGCTGGGCCAGCACCTGGTGGCCGCAGCGTTCATGGAAGCGGGCGCGGTGCTGCTCTTGATCTGGGGCTAGACCAAACCGGGTGTATGCAGGACTGCTCCCAGTTTTTTCATGGCGTCCCGGGTGCCCAGGGTGATCAAGGTGTCGCCCACCTCGATGACGGTGCCCGCCGCCGGGTTGAAAAGCATGGTGCTGTCGGCTTTTTTTACGGCCAGGATGATCATGTCGTATTTCTGGCGGATGCCCGTGTCCTTAAGTGCCAGGCCGGCCAATTCGGCGCCCTCGCCGAGCTCCAATTCCTCCATCTGCAAGCCCATTTCCCCGCCGTGAAAAGTAAGATCCACGAAATCGGCTACCGAGGGGCGGATCACGGTCTGGGCAATGCGGCGCGCGCCGATGAAGTAGGGCGAAACCACCTTGTCGGCGCCCGCCATTTTAAGCTTGCGCTCGGTGCCCAGCTCGGTGGCGCGGGCGATGACGAAAAGATTTGGCCTGATCTGCTTGGCGGACAGCACGATAAATACATTGTCAGCGTCCGAGCTCACCGTGGCCACCAGCCCGGCGGCGCGATCAATGCCCGCGGCCAAAAGGGCTTCGTCTTCGGTGGCCGAGCCCAGCACATAATGTTGGCCGCGCTCTTCCAGCCGGCGGGTGATCTCTTCCGAGGTTTCCAGCACCACGGTGTCGACGTCCTGCTCCCGCAGCATGTCGGCCACCAAAGCGCCTATGCGGCCATAACCGCATATGATGTAGTGGTCCTTGAGGTGGCGTATCTGGCGCTGCAAGCTCCTCCTCCCCATGATTTGTCTGATTTTTCCCTCAACCACCATTTGAGTTAAAGCGGTGAGGATGTAAAAAACCGTGCCCACACCGGTGAAGATGACAAGGATGGTAAACAAGCGCCCTTCTGGGCTTAAGGGATTAACCTCGCCATAGCCGACCGTGGTCACGGTGATGACGGTCATGTAAAGGGAGTCGATGGCGTTCCAGCCCTCGATTAGATGAAAGCCGAGGGTGCCGAACAGCATCACCCCGAAAAACAGGGTTGCCCCCACTATGATGCGGTTTTTGACCGAGCTGACCAAATGATAACCGTTATGGCGACTTTCGGCGCCCCCCTGTTCAGCGGGCCGGTGCCTTGGCGGCGGGCGCCATTGTGTCGGAGCCCACAACCTCGGCGGTGAACTCAGATAGATTGCCTGGCAGGTTGGCGAAAACAATCATGAACGGTATGGTGCCGCTGGGAGCGATCACGTAGTTCACTCCATCCGGCCCCTTGGGACTGCCCAAGCGCGCCTGTATATCTTGAAGGCCCAAGGTGCGCAGCTCCTCGGGAGTGAAGGTGGGGCCGGCATAGACCACCGCTTGACGCGCCACCTTGCCCTTGGTGTCCTGCAGGCGGCCGCGTACCAATACGGCGGTGCGCACGTCCTTGTGTTGGCTTTCCACCAGCCCTTGAATCACGAAAATCCGGCCCGCTTTGTCATTGACCCGGAAGTAGCCGCGTACGTTGCTAAGGGCCATCTTTATTTCGCCGGGCTTTTCCTTTTCCCAGGCAGTTCCCTTGGGCAGCAGCACGAGATTCATGCCGGGAAGCCGGCGCGCCATATCCACGATCTGGGGCGCTTTGTTCAGGCGGTCGAGAGCCACCACCGCGCCCAGCGAAAGCAAAGCCAGGAATATGATTATGCCGATGAGCCAGAAGATGACCTTGAAAGCCTTGCCCGGGCCGCCCGCGGCGGCTGGTTCTCCATCGTCGGTCTCCAGGCCGAATTCAGCCAAATCCGAGGCATCGACCTCGCGCTCGCCGTCGGCGGCGCCGAGATCCAAGCCCAGATCGTCATCTTCGGCGGGCGGTGGGCTGGGGGCGGCGGGCGCAGGCGGGGCTGGCTCTTGGCCTTCAGGAAATACCTGGAATACCTCGGTACACTTGCTGCAGCGCACCCAGGCGCCTTCGGCGCCCAGCTTGCTATCGTCCAGGTTGAACTTTGTGGAGCATTTATGGCATTGGACGATCATTTTTATTCCACAACAGCAAAGGTTATCATGAGCAGAATTTCAGCTCGCCCACACCGGGCAGGTTGCGGTACTGCTGATTATAATCCAATCCGTAACCCACTAAAAACCCCCGGGGCACGGTGAAGCCAATATAGTCCACGTCGACTTCGGTCTCGCGGCGCTCCGGTTTATCGATAAACGAGCACAGCTTCAGCATCTTGGGTTTGCGCATGCGCAGATGCTGCATAAGCCAGTTGACCGTAAGCCCGGTGTCCACGATGTCTTCCACCACCAAAACCACCCGGCCGGTCAGATCCAGCTCGCAATCCTTGCTCATGGTGACCTTGCCGCACGACTCGGTGCTGGAACCATAGGATGCCAGGCGGCAGAAGTCGACCTGCACGGGAAGCTTCATTTGGCGCACCAAATCGCTCAGGAACATAAAAGCGCCGTTGAGC
>CAZDRW010000602.1:0-2497 GCA_964507555.1 uncultured Desulfarculaceae bacterium | reverse complement strand
GCGATCATCTCTTGGCTGCGGGGTCTCAGGTAAAAATGGTTGGCCCGCACCCCGAAGGTGTACTCGCCGTCGGGCAGCTCGGCGTGCCGCCCCAGCAGGGCGAAATCGATGCCGATGCGCAAATGAGCATTGCCGTCTTTTACTTCGGCGGTGGCGAAGTTGATGGGCGGGTCGCTGAAGTTTTCCGCCACCGTGGTGCTGGCCGGATTGTTATAAACATAAGCGGTGGGACCCATCTGCAAGACGCGGCCTTCATGCATGATGATGATATTGCCGCCCAGCATCAGAGCCTCGATGGGCTCGGTGGTGGTATAGACCACGATGGATTCGCGCCGTTCGAACAGTTGCAACAGTTCGTCGCGCAGTTCCTCTCTGAGCTTGTAGTCCAGGTTGACCAGGGGCTCATCCAAGAGAAGCAGGTGGGATTCCTTGACCAGGGCCCTGGCGATGGCGGTGCGCTGCTGCTGGCCGCCGCTTAGCTCGGCCGGCAGCCGGTCGAGAAGACCTTCGATGTGCAAAACCGAGGCCAGCCGGCGAACCTTGCGGTCGATTTCATCCTTGGAACGCCCGGCCACCTTTAAAGGAGAGGCGATGTTGTCGTAGACCGTGAGCGAGGGGTAGTTGACGAACTGCTGGTAGACCATGGCCACGCTGCGCTTGCGCACCGATTGGCCGGTGACATCGACGCCGTTGACCAACACTGATCCGGAACTGGGGCGGTCCAGGCCCGCCATCATCCTTAAAAGCGAGGTTTTGCCGGCTAAAGTGCGGCCCAAGACCACGTATCTTTGCCCGGTCTGCAACTCGAGGTTGACGTCATGCAAATGCATTTTGCCGTCAACACGTTTTTCGATGTCTTTTAGGAGAAGCCCCATCAAGCGAGCTCCTTGACCGCCGATTTCACATGGGAAGCGGCAGGCTAGAGATTTGTTGCTTTTAAAATTAGTAGCATTATTGTTTTCTTAAAAGCAAGCCAAAAGTCACTATTTTGTTCGATATCGAAAATTAACATACAGCTTGGCTAGTTGCCAGGCCTACTGGGAATCAGCCACATGAAGCTGGACCTCGGCCCGGCTCAGCACTTCCACCAGTTCGCTGGGAGGCATGCTGTCGGTGAAAAGGGCGTCTATTTCTTCTATGCTGCCCAGGCGAACCATGGCGTTGCGACCCACCTTGGTGTGGTCGGCCACCATATACACCCTGCGCGAGTTTTCGATGATCGCCCGGGCGGCGCGGACCTCTCGATAGTCGAAGTCCAGCAAGGTTCCGTCCAGGTCGATCCCGCTGATGCCGATGATGCCGTAGTCCACCTTGAACTGGCGAATGAAGTCAGAGGCGGCCTCGCCCACGATTCCGCAGTCGCGCTGGCGCACCAGGCCGCCAGCCACGATAACCTCCACGTTGCCATGATCAGCCAGGAGCTTGGCCACGTTGAGATTATTGGTAATTACGCGTAATCGTTCGTGATTAATAAGGTTTTTAGCCACTTCCTCGGTGGTGGTGCCGATGTTTATAAACAGCGAGGCCCGGGAGGGAATATGGCTGGCCGTCATGGCGGCGATGCGCCGTTTCTCGGCCAGACAAAGCACCTTGCGATTGGCGTAATCCACGTTTTCGGTGCTGACCGTGAGCCCCGCTCCGCCGTGAAAACGAAGCACCACGCCGTTTTTACTCATTAGGTTGAGGTCGCGCCGTATGGTCTGGGGGGTGACATCAAAATAATCAGCCAAGACCTGGATGCTGGCAAAGCCGCTCTCTCCTATCTTGTCCAATATTTTCTGATGCCGGTTGCGGACCGCGGCGTGCCTGCTTTTTTCCATAGTATCTTTAGGGGTTTCCGTTTTGGCGCGGTTCGCGCCGGCCGCTTGGCTTGGATCTTTTCTCATGCTCGTTCCTCGGGGGGTTGCTTCAAAACCGAAAAAGATGATACAAATATGATTGTAAACGAAAATTAAATGAGCGTAAAACCCGAATATTTGTTATTGTTGGAGGGGCAATAAGCTATTGCTGTTGGTTTAACGTGTGCGCCACTCTAGCATTTTGGCTTTTTTGTTACAACTGAAATTGATTATTGTTTCGTTTTCATTCATTCAGGTGCGCCATCATCTTTTAAACGGACCGGCGGGGTAGGAATGTGGGCCGGGTGCTAAGCAAACAAGTTGAGGTGCTGATTATCGGCGGAGGGGTGACCGGCGCGGGACTCTTGCGCGATCTCGCCCTAAGGGGCGTTTCCTGCCTTTTAGTTGAGCGGCGCGATTTTGCCGCCGGCGCTTCCGGCGGCAACCACGGCCTTTTGCACTCAGGCGCCCGCTATGTGTGCTCCGACCCGGGCACGGCCAGCGAGTGCGCCCAGGAAAGCGAAATCCTTAAAATCAACGCGCCCCATTGCCTGGAAGACACCGGCGGCCTTTTCGTGGCGGTGCCGGGCGATTCGGAATCCTATATCGCCGACTTCCCCAATTTGTGCGCCGACGCGGGCGTGCATTGCCAAGAGCTG
>CAZDRW010000601.1:0-2501 GCA_964507555.1 uncultured Desulfarculaceae bacterium | reverse complement strand
CCAGAGGCCGTATGGCCAAAAGGGAACGCTTCACCTTGCAGGAGATCAAGGCGGATTTGCGTGAGGCGGCAGCGGAGCTGGGCGATAGGGTGCGCACCTTGTTTCTGCCGGCGGGCAACAGCCTGGCCATGCCCACAGATGAATTGGCCGAGGTGTGCCGCGAGGCCCGCGGACTATTTCCCCGGTTGGAGCGCATCACGGTATACGCTTCCATGCAGAGCATCGAGGCCCATGGGCTCGATGGGCTGAAAAGTCTGCGAGAAGCAGGACTTAGTCGCCTGCACGCGGGCTTGGAATCGGGTCATGGCCCCACTTTGCAAAGTGTAAAAAAGGGGACAACCCCGGACCAACAAGCGCGGGCCGGAGCCATGGCCTTAGAGGCAGGATTAGAGCTTTGCCTTTACGTGCTTTTAGGCTTGGCGGGACCGGAAGATTCCCTGGAGCACGCCCGCGCAACCGCCAAGGTGATAAACCAAATCAATCGCGCCGGCCGCTTGACTTTGCGAATGCGAACCTTGGTGCCCAAAGAGCACACCCTACTTTTGCACCAGATTAAGCGGGGCCGCTTTACTCTATGCACGCCTCATCAGATAATCGCGGAACTGCGCGAACTTGTGGCGAAGCTGGAGGGTCCCTTGAACTTGTACAGCGACCACTACACCAATTATGTGAATCTGGAAGGCGAGCTGCCCGGAGACCGGGAGGTTTTGTTGACCTTCTTGGACCGGACCGGACAGTTGCCCCGGCAAGCTTTTCGTCCCGATTTCGTGGGTAGCCAATGACCCACCTTGTGGCTGGCGGATGGTGATGATATATTCTCGCCAGTCAATTTGTTTACGCCACCTAGGGAGTTTCTATGTCCACCGGCGGCTATGAAGATATGGGACCCAGGATCGATTTGGGCGCCCAGCCCGAAGAAACCGGTTACATGCATCAGGGAACCCCGACGCCTCATGGGCGGAGCCCTATGCCAACCCGCAGAGAGGGCTCGGGAGGCAAAGGCCTTAGCCTCGCCGGTCTGCTTGTGGCGTTGTTGGCTTTGGCGGTGGGGTGCTGGGCGCTTTTCTCCCAGCCGGATGCGATCACCGGACCGCCGCTATCGCCCGAGGTTGTTCCCGGCGGTGCGGCCGAGCGGGTCGCCAAGCTGGAAAAAGACGTGAGCCAGCTGATGCTGCGTTTGGTTACTTTGGAAAAAGAGCTGCAATCCTTGGCCAACAAGGCGGGCACTGTCAGCCAGCTCACCGAGTTGACCTCCAAGGTGGCGGCTTTGCAGGATCGGCTGGACTCCTTGACCATGGATCAGCGCATGGCATCTCTGGCTAAAAACAAAGAGAAAGCCGCACCTCAAAAAGCGCCCGAACGTCCCGAAGCCCTGGCCAAGCCTGAACCCAAGCCCGCGGCCAAGGCAGAGCCCCAGCCAGCCAAGAGCAAGCAGAAGAAGCTCACCTATACCGTGCGCCGGGGAGACACGCTTTTCACTGTGGCTCAGCGCTATAAAGTGCGCATGTCAGATCTGATGAAGTGGAACAAGATGAAAAGGGGAGATGTGCTAAAAATAGACGACAAGCTGGTTATTTATAAATAGTACGAGACCACGGGACTGGTCCTGGCCGAACCCGGGCACTCTGCGGCATGAATAAGGGGAGCCATGGCTGGCTCCCCACTTCTTTATTGGCTTAACCTTTCTTGATCCAACAAGAGCCTACCGCCCACCGGTAATATTTTAACCCGCTCTTTTACCTTGGGGTGGTCGGTTAGATAGTTTTCCAACTCGATGAGGGGCAGCGCCGCGGGCTCATCGCCCAGGTCCAGAACGCCCCATTGCATGGGCACCATCAACCGCGCCTTCAGATCGGAAAATGTTTGCATAACCTCGGGAAGGTTCATGTGGGCGTAGTGCATGAACCAACGTGGATAGTAAGCGCCCAAAGGCAGCAGCGCAAGATCGATATCGGGAAACCTGCGGCCAAATTCACGAAAGCCGATAAAATAGCCGCTGTCGGCGCCGTAAAAAATCTTTTTTCCGTTGCGCTCCATAAGCCAAGCGCACCAAAGGGTTTGGTTGTAGCCTTGGCCAAAACGGCGCGACCAATGCTGGGTGGGGAGACAGCTGAAGCGGCTGCCGTTTATTTCCACGCTTTGCCACCAGTCCAGTTCGCGCACGTTTTTGGCGCCGGTTTCGCGCAGCCATTCTCCTAGACCCTGGGGACATAGCACCAGGCCGGTCCGAGGCAAAAGAGCCTCCAAGCTCTCGGAGTCCATGTGGTCGTAGTGGTTGTGACTGATTAGAACGATGGTTCCATCGGGGATGGCTTCGGTCCCGAACGATGGCGGATTTTTGCGTTTGACCACGGCTGCGTATTGGCTGAAAAAGGGATCGGTGATCACTATTTGGCCGGACCACTGCACCACGAAGGTGGCGTGGCCAACCCAGGTCAGGGAGTCCGGCGCGGCCGGGTTCCGCAGATAGGAGCCATCGTTGGCCACGGTTGGGGTGACAG
>CAZDRW010000600.1:0-2506 GCA_964507555.1 uncultured Desulfarculaceae bacterium | reverse complement strand
GCCGTCACGAGCCAGGGAACCCATTACACATAGGCCGACGGAATCAGCTTGCTGGCGGTTACCCTTTGCAGATCGGCTGCTCTGAAAGGGCTCATTTCTGCTATTTGGGGCGCCAGACCGGCCAGCACCGTCTGGGCCTCCCGGATATTCAAGCCGTGATAGTCCTGCAGCATGTCCGGCCGCAGCCGGGCGGTGTTGTAGAGATCTTCCGGCTTCAGGGCCTTGGCGTCGCTTTGACCCTTTTCCTTGGCGTCGTCCCCGGTCGCGCGCTCGTTGCGCTGAGCCGTGGAGCCTGAACTCCATTGATCAGGGCTAAGCCCGGGAATCTGGGATATGGATAAGATGTCCATAGCGCCGCCAACCGTCAGTTAGATATAGTCGCCCCGGCGGAACTTAATAGCCGCCACCTGGGCTTGAGCCACGGCCTCCTCGGCCAACTCGCGCAGGGAACCGAAGCCGCCCCCCTGCAACTCGGAGTATAGCGACTGGGCCTGCTGCTCCATGTCGGCCGCCAAAGGCTCCAAGTCCTTCAAGGTATAGACCGGATTGCCCAGGGCCTCGCTGTAGCGGTCCATGGAGTCCACCACGCCGTTTATCTTGAACCACTCTGGCGGAATCTCGCCATCACCGCCGTTGAGCACGTATTCGACGATCTCGGGCCTGCCCGCGGGGGCGACCTCCGCCGGCGCGCCTTCCAACTCATCTGCCAGGGTGTCGCCGAACGAGCGCCCGGTTGCGTTTGTGGCGCATGACGCGGGCTTGGCCTGATATTGCTCAACCAGACTTACTAATTCATTTGTTACTTTCATGACCCCACCTCCTCGGGGAATTTACAAACGCAATAGAAGCAAATCACATGCCACAAAACTATGATTTAAAATGATAATTAAAAACAGAGAGATAGCTTAAAGTTATAGGGCAAGGACGCGCGGAAAATATTTCCCCGCAGCCCCTGGACGGCAAATAGTGCCCATATATATAGGAGAAGACAAAATGATGGCTTTGGGGAATATCAGCTCAGCGATGGTTCCTGTCGCACTGCCCGCGGGCCGCAGGCGGAGCCCCTGAAACCAGATACTAAAAAAAATGTTTCCCCTGCCAGCCTATTTGTCCTATTGCTGGAAACAGGAACCGCTAACCCAATGCGAGCAAAGGAGCGCGACAGCCATGAATTGGCGCAGCAAAGACATCCTCAGCCGTCCCCGCTGGTCCAAGGTGCGGGCCCTGTTCAAGTCCATGGGCTACAGCGATTACGACTTGGAGCGCCCTTTGATAGGCATCGCCAACTCCTGGAACAACATCGTGCCCGGGCATTTCAACCTGCGCCAGGTGAGCGAAAAGGTGAAGCAGGGCATCAGCCAGGCCGGCGGCACGCCGGTGGAGTTCGGGGTGATCGCCTGCTGCGACGGGGTGGCCAACGGCCACGAGGGCATGCGCTACATCCTGCCCTCGCGGGACCTCATCGCAAGCTCGGTGGAGGTGATGGTGCAGGCCCACCGTTTGGACGCGGTGGTGCTGCTGGGCTCCTGCGACAAGATCGTGCCCGGCATGCTCATGGCCGCGGCCCGCCTGGATTTGCCGGCTATCTTGTTGAACGGCGGACCCTCGCAGGGCGGCTGCGAGTTCGACGGCCGCTCGGCTGACATCACCTCCTTGAACGAGGCCCTGGGCATGCTCTCGGCAGGCGCCATCAGCCAGGAGGAGTTCGCCGATCTGGAGGAGAGGGTGATGCCCACCTGCGGCTCCTGCTCGTTCCTGGGCACCGCCAACACCATGGGCTGCGTGGCCGAGGCCCTGGGCCTGGCGCTCCCGGGCAGCGCCACCATTCCGGCCAGCTTTGCCGCCCGCTTGCGCGTGGCCCAGCAGGCGGGCCGCCGCATCGTGGAGATGGTGCACGAGGGGCTTAACTCCCGCCAGATCATCAACCGCGAGTCCATAGAAAACGCGCTGCGCCTGAGCGCGGCCCTGGGCGGCTCCACCAATGTGGCTTTGCATATACCGGCCATCGCCTTTGAGGCGGGCGCGCCGGTTTCCATGAATGATTTGGATGAGCTTTTCAGCGGCACTCCCCAGGTGGCCAAGATCTATCCGGCGGCTCCGGCCAATGTGCCGGACTTCCACGCCGCCGGCGGGGTGCCCGCGGTGTTTAAGGAGATACTGCCGCTCCTGCACGGCCAGGTTCTCACCGTGACCGGCCGCACCCTGAGCCAGAACCTGGAGGATGTCCCCGACGGAGACCGCGCCATAATCCGCACCTCGGATGAGCCCTGGTCCTTGAGCGGCGGCCTGGCGGTGTTAAGGGGCAATTTGGCGCCGGACAGCGCTGTGACCAAGCCGGGGGCCATCGACCCGGCCATGCACTGCTTCCAGGGCCGGGCGCGCTGCTTCGACCAAGAGGAGGACGCCAACCAGGCCATCCTGGACGGGATCATTCAGGAGGGCGAGGTTCTGGTGATCCGCTATGAAGGGCCCAAGGGCGGGCCGGGCATGCGCGAGATGGCAACCG
>CAZDRW010000599.1:0-2519 GCA_964507555.1 uncultured Desulfarculaceae bacterium | reverse complement strand
TTGTGCCCGTGGTGGCGCCCGTGAGGGAGAATACGACCGTCTCGTCTCCTTCGTTGCGCGTGAATTCCACCTCCAGATCGTAGCCACCCTCGACCGTCACGGGCAACTGAAGCCGCAGATGCTGCCGGGCCGTAATCTCGGGCTCCAGGGCGTTTATGGTGAGGGTGACATGCTTAACGCCCAGCTCCGCCAGGCGCGGGATATGAGCTGGCAGGTTCAGTCCGTTGCTGGCCACGCAGAGTAAGAGCCCGGGATGGGCCCGGCTGATCATTTCCAAACAGGTCAAGGTGGTTTCGGGATCGCAAAAGGGATCGCCCGGCCCGGCCACCCCGGCCACCGAGAGATAGGGCATGGCAGCCAGGGCCTGGTCCAGATGGGCCAGGGCTTCCGAGGGGGTCATTAGCCGGCTGCTTACCCCGGGCCGGCTTTCATGCAGGCAGTCGCTGTCGCGGCGGCAATAGGCGCAAACCAGGTTGCAGGAGGCGGCCACGGGTAGGTGTATGCGGCCGTATTGCCCCTGGGCGCCTGCGAAAAAGCAGGGATGGCGTTCACTGGCTGGCAGGGCTGTCATGGTTAGCCGCCTTGCTTGCTGGGCCGGCCCAGCTTGATGGCGTCCTGGGGGCAGGAGCCCAGGCAGTCGCCGCAGTTGGTGCAGTTGGCCTCCTCGGGCCGGGTGGCCATCTCACAGACCTGCAGGCACTTGCCGCAATCATTGCAGCGCTGGGTTTTGTATACCTTGAAGATGGCAAAGCGCTTCAAAAGCTCCAGAGCCCCGCCGGTGGGACAGGCCAAGCGGCACCAGACATTGGCCACTATAAGGCTCGCGGCCACTAGGCCCAGCACCAGGAAAGTGCGCACCAGCCAAAAGGCGCTGGCGTGCTCAAATGTGAGCCCCACCGAGGCGAAGAACTCGCCCACCCGGATGGGTATGGCCTCGCGGGGCTGGCCAAGGCCCCACCAGATGAAGAGCGCGGCGAAAAGGGCCAGGTACATGACATAGGGCGACCAGCGGTTCAGGCCGCCGGCGGGACGCAGCTTTTGGGGCGATAGCTTGGCGAGAAGCGAATTGACTAAACCACCGGGGCAGGCCCAGCCGCAAAAGGCGCGCCCGAAGAATATAGCCAACAGCGGCATGGCCAGCCAGAAGCCCCAGAACATGGTGAACAAGCGGCCGTGGCAGGTGATGACCGGGCAGGTCTCGCAGCTCACAAAAGGCACCACAAAGGGGCAGCGGAAGATGCCGTAAAAGGACCACTGGCCTATCACCGCCAGCATGGCAAGCTGGCTTAGCCTGCGCCAGAGGGTGAGCGGCTTGGCCTGGGTCTTCTCCCGGGCCGGGGCCAGGGTTGCGTCGGCGGCGGCCATATCAGGCATCTTTCACCCCCAATTTCGCGGCGAGCATCCGGCCCTTTTCGCTAATGGCCGGGATAAAGCCGGCGCGTTCGAAGAAGGCCTGGCCTTCGGGCGCGGTGATGAACTCCACATAGTTGTCGGCCAGCTTGCGGTCGGCCGCGTCCCGCATCACCCCGATGGTGAAGGTGAGCGGCGGAGGAGGGAAATATTTCTCCGGGATGGGGATGATCTCGGTCCGGTCCTTAAACTGGGGCAGGCGGGTGAGCCGTAGCTCCACCACCGAGGCGTCGGCCCTGCCCTGGATGAGGTCCTCCATGGTGCGCTGCACGCAGGTGCCCTTGATGACCGAGTTTTGCAGAGCGGCCTTTACCACGCCGGCCTTCTTGAGGAGCACGGTCACTGCCTTGCCGCCCGGCGGCGAGGCTTCGGGGGCCAGGATCACCCGCACCCCGGGCCTGGCCAGGTCCCCAACGCTTTGGATGCCGGCCGGGTTACCCTTGGGCGTGACCAGCACATAGCTGGTAAAGCAAAGGGGTTTGAAATAGATCATTTTGCCGGCCTGGCGCAGCTTTTTGGCCAAGCCCAGCACCCGGGCGCCGAACACCTCGGTGGTGGCCGAGCCCAAGAGGGACTTGCCCAAGGCCGCGGCAAAGGCGCCGGTGTAGGCGATTTTCACGCCGGTCTTTTTTTCATAGGCTTGGTTGGCGGGCATGAAGGCCTCGGCCAGGCCGCCGCAGGACCAGACTTGCAGATGACCCGCGGCGGGCGCTTGCGCCCTGGCCGGGCTGACGCCTGCCGCCGCGCCCAGGGCTGCGAGGGCGGCTCCTTTTATAAAATGCCTTCGACCCAGGTGATGGTTGCTGTCTGCCATGGCGATCTCCCTTGCTAAGGTGGGGCGGGCCCAGCCTAAGCAAAGGAGGCGCTAAAGTAAAATACGTAATATCGATGATTGCTGTTGATACTCATTGCAATTGCAAATAGCCATGAAGGGGTGATCAAAGCCCTGGCTTGACTGGCAGCAGATGAGCCGGTATATACGCCTCACCAAGAACTAGAAAATGCACATCCAAAGCGGGCCGCATTCCGGCCCGATCCAATCAGGACTTTTCCGAAATCAGATGGAACGCGGTGCGCCCATGCGCCCGCATCTTAGGCAATCAATGCGC
>CAZDRW010000598.1:0-2520 GCA_964507555.1 uncultured Desulfarculaceae bacterium | reverse complement strand
TCGGCTATCTGGCCGACACCAGCGGCTTCCAGGTCACCCTGGAGGAGAACGGCGGTTTTGTTGGCTGCTCCATGGTGTTTCTGGACCCGGAGGATGGCAACAAGCGCCGCTCGGGCTGGTGGTGGGAGGGCTCGCGCGGGCTGGGGCCCCTCAGCGGACGGCTAACCATGCAGCGCATCGCCGGCGAGGCGGTGCGGCGGGGCCTGGCGGAGATGGGTGCAAAGCCCGGCCCCTCGGGCCGCTACGGGCTTTTGGTGGAGAACCAGGCGGCGCGGACCCTTTTGGGCCATCTCCTGGGCGCCATGAGCGGCCAAAGCCTGCACAACAAGCGCTCCTATCTGTCCGGCCGGCTGGGCGAGCCCATCGCCGCGGAGATACTCACTCTGCGCGACGAGCCGTTTCTCATCGGCGGCATGGGCTCGCGCTGGTTTGACGCCGAGGGCGCGGCCTCAAGTCCCCTGGTCATGATCGAGGGCGGCGCGCTTAAGCGCTACTATCTGAACACCTACTACTCCCGCCAGTTGGGGCTCGCGCCCACCACGGCCTCGGCCAGCAACATCGTGCTGAAGCCCAGCCATGCCGAAGATTTCAGCGCCATGCTGGCTGGGCTGGAGCGGGGCCTGGCTGTGACCGGGTTTTTGGGCGGCAACTTCAACTCCACCACCGGCGACTTCTCCTTGGGCGTGAAGGGCCTTTGGGTGGAGGGCGGCTCGGTCAAGCACGCGGTGGAGGGTATGAACCTGGCGGGCAACGCCCTGGAGTTGTGGCGCGGGCTCGTAAAGGTGGGCAGCGATCCCTATCCCTTCTCGGCCACCCGCGCGCCCAGCCTGCTCTTTGATGGCGTGCAGCTCTCCGGAGCCTGACTTGCATAGCCAGGCGGGCTGGGGTATGTTGGCGGCCTGTACCGCGCCGGCCGCATCCGGCCGCCAAGCCTTTAGGAGGCCTCATGGGAATCATCAAGGGAAGCGTCACCCTGAGCCGCTATCGGGTAAAGGGCGAGCCGCCCAGCGACTTCAAGGACTTCATCGATAGCCGCATACGCAAGTTCGCCTTCCGCGAGATAGAAAACAGCTCCGAGGAGGAGTCAATAGGCTGGGTGTCCGTCCATGACTACATGGACACCTCCTTCGCCTATGCCGCCTACGCTCTGGACCCCTTTGTTGCCCTGGGGCTGCGTATCGACAAGCGCCAGATCAGCGGCGCGCTTTTGAAAAAATACCACCGGCTGGAGCTTAAAAAGGCCCACGCCCGCGGCGAGGGCCGTAAGCTATCGCGCATGGAGCGCGAGGAGCTGAAGGAAAAGGCGCGCCTGGATCTCCTCACCCGCATTCCGCCCACCACCAGGTCCTATGAGCTGGTGTGGGATACCGCCAGCGGCCAAGTGTGGCTGGGGGCGTCGGCGCGCTCGGTGCGCGAGGTGGCCGAGGACCTTTTCAAGCGCACCTTTGAGCTGGATCTGGTGGCGATCATCCCCTGGCACTTGGCCCAGGATGCCGCCAAGGCAACTGAAGCCCGGCAGGCCCTGGAAGACGCCCAGGCCTGGAGTCTGTTTCAGGAGGAGGCCTAAGCATGGATTTGCTGGAGCTTATCAATCAGAAGGCCTTCCTGGGGCAGGAGTTCCTCACCTGGCTGTGGTTTGTTTCCGAGGAAGAGGAGCCGCCCGAGCTCCCTGACGGCCGCAGCGTGCGGGTGGCCCTTGGTGATAGACTGGTGTTGGGACCAGCCCAGGGCGCCGAAGGCACCCGGGTCACGGTGCGAGGCCAGGAGGTTTCCCTGGCCGAGGCCCGCCAGGCGCTACGCCGCGGCAAGCTGGTGGAGGCCATGCGGGTGGGCCTGGAGATGGAAGGCGAGGAGTATTGGCTGAACCTGAGCGCCGCCGAACTGGCGGTGGGCTCCCTGAAGCTGCCGCCGGTGGCCCCGGCCGACGACCCGCTTCGTCCCGAGCCGCCGGGCGGCGTGGCGCCGGAAGGCCCCAGCGCGGCCGACGGCCTGGTGCTGGAGCGGGTGGCGCTGATTGGTAACGCCCTGGAGGCGGTGGAAGGCCTGTTCGGAGTTTTTCTGGCCCGGCGCCTGGACGAGGACGAGGCCGCCGGGCTCAAGAAGGCCTTGCGGGCCTGGGCCGCGGAAGGCTAGTCATGAAAGGGGGTGCGGCATGACCAAACTCTTGCGCGCGCTGTTGCTCCTGGCGGTGGCCTGCGCGGTCTCCTTGGCGCTGGTGCTCCTCATCACCGATCGCGGGGTTGACCAGAACATGGTGCCCATCCACTGGGCCAAGTTGCTTATCACCCAGGACCCCGCCGCCGAGGTGGTCAAGGAATGGTACGGAGCCAACCCGCCGCGCTGGGCGATGCGTCTGGCCGTGGTCTGGCAGCGGGCCAACCCGCCCCAGTGGTGGTGGCTGCCCATTTTGGTGATATTGGTGAGTTATGTGCTGAACCGCTTCGCCCGCAGGAAAAGCAGGCGATTGTAAGGCCCTAGCCCCCCCTAGCCCCTGGCCCTGGCATAAGCCTCTGATATGCG
>CAZDRW010000597.1:0-2522 GCA_964507555.1 uncultured Desulfarculaceae bacterium | reverse complement strand
CATCCAGATGCACAACCGGGGCAACGGCAAGGGTGGCGGTATCGCCGCCGCCGGCTTCCCGCCCGAGCAGATGGGGGTGGATGCCGCCACTTTACGGGAGGACTATATCCTGCAGGTGGCGCTTTTGGATCCCAAGACGGAGCGGGAGGTAGAAGAGGCTTGCATCACGCCCTTTTTGCGGGTGGACCACAAGGACCGCATCCATACCGCGGCCGATCACCGCGACTTTGGGTTGGATGTCAAGCCGCCGGATGTGGTGCGCTATTTTGTGCGGGTAAAGGACAAGGAGCTTGACCGCTACGCCGCTGAACTGGGTTTGCCGGACGCGCCCCGCCGCGAGGTGGAGGACGAGTTCATCTTCCAGAACAGCCGCCGGCTGAATGAGCAGTTCTATACTTCCCTGGGAGCCCAAAAGGCCTTTGTGCTTTCACACGCGCGCAATCTCATCATCCTCAAGATCGTGGGCTATGCCGAAAGCGTGGTGCAGTATTACGGCATGGAGGATTTCAAGGCCAAGGCCTGGATCGCCCACCAGCGCTATCCCACCAAAGGCCGGGTTTGGCACCCGGGCGGCTCGCACCCCTTTATCGGGATGAACGAGGCCCTGGTGCACAACGGCGACTTCGCCAACTACTTTGCGGTCAGCGAATACCTGCACCAGTACGGCCTCCATACCCAGTTCCTCACCGACACCGAGGTCTCAGCGATTCTTTTCGACCTGTACACCAGGGTGCTCAAGTACCCCCTGGAATACGTGATTGAGGCCATGGCCCCCACCACGGAGTTGGACTTCGAACGCCTGCCGGCTTCCAAAAAGGCCACCTACCGGGCGATCCAATCCCTCCACCTGCACGCCTCGCCGGACGGGCCCTGGTTCTTCATCGTGGCGCGCAGCCAGCCCGACCAGCACAGGTTGCAGCTGATGGGCATCACCGACACCTCCATGCTGCGGCCCCAGGTGTTCGCCTTGCAGGAAGGCGATGTATCCATAGGCCTGGTAGCTTCGGAAAAGCAGGCCATCGACGCCACCTTGAGTTCCTTGCACCAGGAAGACCCCCGTTTCCGGCTGGTGGCCGACCGTTATTGGAACGCCCGGGGCGGCAGCCATACCGACGGCGGGGCTTTTGTCTTCACGGTGAGCGATAACGGCGGCGCCCCCCAACTCATATGTCAGGACAAATTCGGCCGGCAGGTCACGGCGCCGGCCGGTGAGTACAGAGTCGACCAGAGACAACCCGCCCGCCGGCCGGCCCAGCCGGAAAACCTGGCAGGGCTTTTGGACCCCGGCACGGTGCGGCCTAAAGAGGCCTATCAGCATGTGGCGGGGACCATGGCCGGTTGGGATTTCCTGGAGCTGTGCTGGCTTCTGGCCGAGGTCGAGAAGACCGCGGCGGGGAGCGACTCCGGCAGGGATTGGGCCCTGGAGCTTTTGACCCTTTTGAACGACCGGCGTTACGATTGCGGGGCCAAGAAGCGCTCCATGGTCTTGCAACTGGTTCGTGAGAGCATCAACCGGTTGCTGGACCAGGTGCCCAGCATCGGAGAAGGCCAAGGCGGGCGCTACCGCCGCATTGACTGGCAGACCCGCAGCGCCCTCCGGGCCCCGGCCCCGGGCGAGGAGGTGTTGGTGGTCGGCGCCCAGGGCTTCCCGCCCGAGGGGCCCGAGTGCGACGCCCGGCTGGAGGTTTTGGCCTACCAACAAGGATGGAAGCGTTTCATAATCTATCGCCTTAAAGGCCAGCGTTTCCAGGGCTGCGGGTTGGGGCCGGATACGGTGGGAGTGCGCATCGACCTGTATGGCGCCTCGGGCGATTATGTGGCCTCCGGCATCGATGGCCTCGAACTGCATATCCACGACAATGGCCAGGACCAATTGGCCCAGATCATCAAGGCGGGCCGCCTGGTGGTGCATGGCGACGTGGGCCAGGCCTTTATGTATGGGGCCAAGGGCGGCGAGGTCTTTGTCATGGGAAACGGCGCGGGTAGGCCCCTCATCAACTCGGTGGGACGGCCCCGGGTGGTGATAAACGGCACCTGCCTGGACTTCCTGGCCGAATCCTTCATGGCCGGCGATCCCCTTAACGGCGGCGGTTTCGTGGTGCTGAACGGCATGGGTTTTGACGATGCGGGCGCGGTTCGGCCTCTGGAACTGGCCTACCCGGGCAGCAACCTGTTTTCCTTGGCCTCGGGCGGGGCCATTTATGTGCGGGATCCCAACAAGCAGGTCATCGATGAGCAGCTGAACGGAGGCCAGGTGTCGGCGCTGGGCGAGGAAGAATGGCGCCTGATTCTGCCCTATCTGGAGATCAACCAAGAACTGTTCGGCATATCCATCGAAGAACATCTGCTTAAGGTGGATGGCGTCAAGCGCTCACCCTTGGAGGTTTATCGCAAGGTGACGCCCGGGCGCATGGCGGTGCTGGCCAAGGAAGCGGTGCCGGAGTAAGCCGGCGGCTTTTTGGCCGCCAAATGCCGGCAGCATGACGATACCCTTTGCCAGCTCCAAGCTGCGCTGTAAATAG
>CAZDRW010000596.1:0-2526 GCA_964507555.1 uncultured Desulfarculaceae bacterium | reverse complement strand
CCCCAAGGGCTTTCTGCAATTCCTCCTGCTCATCAGCCCCTGAATGCTGACAGGCGGCAATCAATAATGAAACCGCAACCAGCGCCCAAAATCTTAAGCTTTTCATATCACGCCCACCATATCAGCTTGCCGGCCGCGTCTTCACCCGTGTCGAGGTTGAAGTCCGGTATGCTTGCGAGCTGCTGCTCGTCACCGCCGGCGATGCTGGCCCCCAAGGCCATCCAGGCAGCCAACAAGTTGGTTAGGGCCAGGTCGATCACATGGTCATAGTCTTTACGGCCATCGGGCGTAACCAAGTTCTCATAGAATTCAGGATCAGCCACCTCCCTTGCAGGACAAGCCATGGCTAGCATGTCCACCATAATGTGCCGGGCCAGGGGAAGCAGGCGATATCCCTCCTCCACCACTTCATCCATCACCGCGACATACCTTCTAAACCAGAGATCAGGGTTAGGGGTTGCATTAATGAACCGGCCTGGGTGAACCGCTTGTAAAACGTCCCGCCAAAATTTCACCAAATCTCGATCCAGAGCTTCTGGGTTCTCTTGATCCTTGCAAAGCTTGGGGCCTGATTTGAACGGCTCCGCCTCACCGGGCTCTCCGTAGTTCATCTTTCCGAAAATGTAGGAGTCCTGATGAAGCTCACATAATCGGTGTTCCTTCTTGTGTTCAGCGTAGTCTCCGACTTTCAGCCTCACCACCGGATGGACCGTGCCGTCCATCACCAGGTGGGAGGCGTAGCCCATTAGCCAGGAGAGGCACTTGAGCTGCACCGCGCCTGCAAGGCTCCTGACGATAGGGGCCGCCTCCTTGACGAACTCGAAGGTGCGGTCGTAGTGCATGGTGTTCGCCCACTCCTGCTGCTCTTGGTTTCCAAAAGCTAGATAAGGCAAATCCGGGCTCACGCTGCCCAGTTCGCAGAAATGAAAATAGCTTCCGAATGCGTGTTTGAGAAGAACAGGTAACGGCCTAAGCCGATCGGTGATCATTTTGACAAGATAAAGGTGTGCATATCCCCCCGGCATGCTGTCCACCTCTCTTTCTGTTTAAGATGAGAATCGTGGACCTAATTAATTATAAGCAATTAAATCACCTGTAAAGCAAGGGGGAAAGGGGTTCGTGGCGGATTTTGAGCTTTAGATCCCCAGGATGAATAACCCGTGCGGTTTCGAGTCCCGCCCTGGGCACCAAATATATGGCCAGCTGCTGGACGGCCAGCGCTATCGGGCTTGGAAAAGCGGAAGTATAAAGAGTTGGGTTGTAATGCCGGACTAGAGGTCCCGGTCGCAGTCTATGCCCAGCCGGTTGATCCGGTTCCAGATCGTGGTCCGACACACGCCCAAAAGCTCGGCGGCCTTGCTCTGGTTGCCCCCGGTTTGGCGCAAGGCCTCGATCAGCTTCTGGCGCTCCGCCTCACGCCGGCCAGCCTTGGAGCCTGCGGCCGAGAGCACGGCAGCCGGTCGGCGCATTTTGGGCGGCAGGTGTTCGGTGGTGATCAACCCTCCAGGGCAGAGCACGCAGGCATACTCCACCGCGTGGCGCAGCTCGCGTACATTGCCCGGCCAGGGGTAGTCGTTCAAAAGCTCAAAAGCCTCCGGCTCCAGTCCGGCTATCTCCTTGCCCGATTTGGCCGCAGCCTGGGCCATGAAGTACTCCACCAGAAGCGGTATATCCTCGCTGCGCTCGGCCAGGCTGGGCACCAGCACCGGCACCACGTCTATGCGATAGTAGAGGTCTTCGCGGAAGGCGCCCCGGCGCACCTGCTCGGCCAGATCGCGGTTGGTGGCCGCCAGGATTCGCACGTCCACCGGCCGGGGCCGGTTCTCGCCCACCCGCTCGATCTCTTTTTCCTGTAGTACCCTTAAAAGCCTCAGTTGGGTGGCCGGAGGGATCTCGCCGATTTCGTCCAGCAGGATGTCCCCGCCGGCGGCCGCCTCGAAACGGCCCACCCGGTCGCGGTCCGCGCCGGTGAAAGCGCCTTTCACATGGCCGAAAAGCTCGCTTTCCAAAAGATTGGGGTTCAAGGCCGCGCAGTTGACCTTCAGGTAGGGTCCGTCCGCCCGGGGTCCGCGGCGGTGTATGGCTTCGGCCACCAGTTCCTTGCCCGTGCCGCTGGCTCCCTGAATCAGCACCGGATAGTCGGACTGGGCCACGGTTTCTATCAAGCGGTAAAGGCCAGTCATGGTTGGCGAGCGGCCCACCAGACCCTCGAAGCCCTGATCCGCGAGCAGGGAGCGGCGCAGGATAGTTATCTCGCGCTCCTTCTGTTGAAGTTCGGTCAGGTCGGTGAGCGTTTCCACCGCTCCGGCGATGTTTCCGTCCGCGTCCTTGAGCACGCTGGCTCTTTTGAGCACCACCACGCGCTGGCCCGTGCGATTGGTGATGGTGCAGCGTTTGGAGCGCACCTCCCCGGCCTTGAACAGTCCACAGTAGTCCACTCCGCTGCCCTTGCCGATGATCTTGCAGCCGGTGCAGTTGAGCACCCGGCAGGTGCGGCCCTCGATCTGGTCGCGGCGGTAGCCGGTG
>CAZDRW010000595.1:0-2532 GCA_964507555.1 uncultured Desulfarculaceae bacterium | reverse complement strand
CCCGGCACTATCTGCTGGCCCGTTACGCCGCCGGCGCCATGCCCGTGGCTTGGGTGACCTCGGGCGCGCCGGTGGAACTGTTGCGGGTGTTCGGCTTTTATACCATTTATCCCGAGAACCACGGGGCGCTGTGCGGGGCGCAAAGAATGGGGCCCGAGATCTGCGAGGAGGCCGAGAAGGCCGGCTATAATCAGGACTTGTGCTCCTACGCCCGCATTGATTTGGGGCATTGCCTTTCCGGCAAAACCCCCACCGGCCGGCTGCCCAAGCCCGACTTGCTCTACGCCTCCACCAACATCTGCCAAACCGTGCTCTACTGGTACAAGTCCCTGGCCCACTATTGGAACATTCCCCTGATTCTATTCGACACGCCCTATAATTTCACCGAGCTGACCGAGCACGACCTGGACTATATGAGCGCCCAGTTCAAGGAAATGATTCCCGAGTTGGAACGCATCACCGGGCGCGATTTTTCCATGGAGCGCTTCCAGGGGATCATAAAGCTGGCGGCCGAGGCGTCCCATACCTGGGGCGAGGTCTTGGCCACCATGCGTAACCGGCCCGCGCCCATGAGCATTTTCGACGCCTTCGTCCACCTGGCGCCGGTGGTATCCCTGCGCGGGCTGCAAGTGGCCTGCGACTACTACCGTGAACTCTTGGCCGAGCTAAAAGAGAGGGTCGCCCAGGGGGTGGGGGCGCTGGCCCATGAGCGCAAGCGCCTCATGTGGGACAACATCGCGGTTTGGTACAAGCTCAGGGACTGGTCCCAACTCTTCGCCAGCCACGGCTACAACTTCGTCACCGCCACCTACACCAACGCCTGGGCTGAAACCATTCAGTACCTGGACCCGGCCCAGCCTTTCCGCTCGGCGGCCAAGACCTACGGCCTGGTGATCCTCAACAACAACCTGGACCACCGCCTGAAGCTGATGGAAAAGATGATCCGGGAATACCAGGTGGACGGGCTGGTGGTGCACTCAGCGCGCAGCTGCAAGCCCTACTCGGTGGGTCAATACGACTTGGCCCGCCTTTTACGGGAACGTCTCGGCATCCCCTCGGTGATAATCGAAGCCGATATAACCGACTACCGGGTTTTCTCCGAGGAACAGGCCAACACCAGGCTGGAGGCTTTTTTCGAAGCCTTGGAGTCATAAATACCAAGCAAAACCATTGTGCAATTTTTCATGATCTGATAGCGTATGCCTCGCGGGTTCATGGCGCCGATGGGCTTCAAGGGCCCATCTCAGCCGGCCGCCCCAGAGCGTCGGCTAAAACATTTAACAATTGAAGATACTTATAGTCCGCGCTAGCGGATCGGTTCCGAGAGCTTCCCGGCGGGAGATTATAAAGATGGCAAAACGTGGCAGCGCGATCTTGGTTCTGGCTGGCTTGATGCTGGCGGTATTCGCCTTTGGCCTGGCCTGGGCCGAAAAATATGAGACCAAAAGCGGCGAGGCGCAAGACAGCATGGAGTTGAAATTTCCCGATGTCTTTAAAAAGCCCAAACGCGGGCCGGTGGTGTTCAGCCATAAATCTCATCATGAAGACTATGGTGTAAAGTGTGCTTCCTGCCACCACACCTACGAGGACGGCAAAAACGTGTGGAAAGAGGGCGACGAGGTCAATCGTTGCGCGGACTGCCACACCGAGCCCTACAAGACCGTGGGCAAGATGCCGAGCCTGCATCAGGCCTTCCACAGAAACTGCCTCAATTGCCACAAGGCCACCGACAGCGCGCCCAAGGCCTGCGACGAGTGCCACAGCTAGCCGCCTAGCCAAGAGACCAAACAATACGCGGGCCTGGTTGAACCAACCGGGCCCGCGCTTTATATCAATTAAGATAAGTTATTATCTGCTTTCAGCCCACTTCTTTTCCTCTTCCTCGCGGAGCGAGCGCCTTAGCACCTTGCCGATCATGCTCTTGGGCAGATCACTGCGCACCTCCACCTCCCTGGGCACCATGTAGGCGCTTAGGTTCTTCCTGCAGAATTCAATCACCTCCTGGGGGGCGATCTGCTGCCCGGCCTTGGGCACCACATAGGCCTTGATATACTCGCCCTTGGTGGGATGGGGCAGGCCCACGGCCACCGCCTCGGCCACCTGGGTATGCTGGTGCAGCACCTCGTCGATCTCGCTGGGAAACACGTTGAACCCGCTTACGATGACCAGATCCTTCTTGCGGTCCACGATGGTGACAAAACCATCCCCATCCATGACCCCGATGTCGCCGGTGTAAAGCCAGCCGTCCCGGAGGGTTGCCGCGGTCATCTCGGGCTGGTTCAGATAGCCGCTCATCAGCTCCGGACAGCGGATCACTATTTCGCCGGCCTCGCCGATGGGCATCTCCTGCTTGCCTTCGGCCAAATCCATGATGCGCCATTCCACGTCGGGAAATGGAATGCCGATGGTGCCGGGCTTTTTGGCTCCTTGGAAGGGATTGCAGGAAATGGCGGTCACCGCCTCGGTAAGGCCGTAGCCCTCGATAAGCTCGGCTCCGGTGCGCCTTTGGAATTCTTCCATCACCGCCATGGG
>CAZDRW010000594.1:0-2533 GCA_964507555.1 uncultured Desulfarculaceae bacterium | reverse complement strand
GCCGCCTGATCCAAGGCGGAGGGGTTGGCGGCCATGCCCTGGTGGGCGGCAGGCGCATCTTTGGCTTGCCCCTGTCCCAGGTGGCAGGAGGTGCAGGCCAAGTCGTGGGCCGGCGGCTGATCTGAATGCGGTTTGCCCGGCGGCGGCATGGGCGCGGCCATTTCCTTATGGCAACCCAGGCAGCTGGTATCAGGCTGAGCGCCCAGGACTGGGGAAGCCATGAGCATTAGCGCCACCAGGGTTATGAAAAGGCATGAGAGCTTCATTGCAGGGCCTTGGCTTCCTGGGCTTGGTGCTTAAGGTGAAGGTCACCGCCAGGCGCTATGCGCTTATAGGACAGGGCCGGGTCTTTCAGCACCGGATCTTGGGGCTTGCGGTGACAGGGCAGGCAGCGGGCGAAGCGCAGCACCTTTTCAATCTCCTTTTGATTCAAGGGCCGGGCGCCCTGATGGGTAATGCCCTGCAGCGAACGGCCCTCTTCGTCCACTAGCGCGGTCCAATCGGCTGGCCAGTTCACGGAGGATAGGTCGCTCAAGGGCCGCGCCGCCATTTCGCCCAAGCGGCGGGGACCCCAGCCCAGGCCCAGAACCCGGGGATTCATGTGGCAATCCTCGCAGGGCCGTACCTCCTTGCGGGTGGTGTGGGCCGCAAGGGGAGTCATGACGATGCCGTTACCCGCCGGGCCCACACGCAGGATATCTTTGCTTTTGCCCGGCAAGGATCGTCCCTCCTTGTCCAGCACGCTCAGCATGACCTGGCAACCGGGCACGAAGGTGGTGATGGCGCCCCGCGAGTCCATGCCCAGCACCGGTTCCAGAAACCGGTACAGATCGCGGGTCTCCTGCCAGCGGCCGGGGGTAGGTTCGCCCTTGGCGTAATCCCACAGCTTGCCGTCGGCCCGTCGGTAATCGTGGCAGCCGTAGCACTGCGGCGTCCAGCGCGAGTGGCAGGCCTGGCAAGCCAGGCGCTGATGGCCGGGCAAGGCATGCCCCGCGTCGCGGCTGATGTCGGTGCATGCCCTGGGTGGTCCCGGCCGGGAGCGCAGGTAGAGTTGGGCTCCCTTGGCACCGGGCCGCAGGGCGGCAAATGAACGGCCTTTCACCGTGATACCCACTTGGCTCTGGGAGTTGAGCGCCGGAGACTTGCGCAAGGGGCCAAAGGCGGCTTCGTAGCGCGCCGTGCCGTCGGGCGGTCCGAACCCGGGCGGCTTGCCCGGTGCGCCATGACAGGTGGCGCAACGGACTTCGGTCTGATGGCGCATGCGCGCGTAGATGCGGTGATCGCCCATCACCTCGCGGCCCGTGTGACAATCAACGCAGGTCAGGCTCTTGTCCGCGTGCACATCAGGCAAAAGACGGCGCACCGATCTACCGCCCGACAGGGTGTGCTGAGGGTTGGCGTTGGTCCAGGGCGTACGCCCGGACTCATCCTCCATCCAGCCACGGTAGTTAAGCCCGATACGGCCCGAGCGGTTGTGGCAGCGGCGGCAAGCTTCCTCGGACGGCGTGGCGAAAAGCTCATGACTGGCGGCGTGGCCAGGCGCATCGCGGCGGATGGCGGCGTCTGCGCCATGATAGTGGCCGTCCAGCGCACGGGAACCGTGGCAGGCCGCGCAGCCCGCGCCGTGCGCGCTGGGACCCGCTTTGCGCTGGGCGCGCAAATGGCAGCGAGCGCAGAACTTGCGCCAATGCTCATCAGCCAAACCGGGCTGGCTCATATCAGCCGGCGGTCCGCCAGGGATGGCCAGCAAGCGGGATACCGTGCCCGGGGGCGGCTGCCGGGGCAGGGCCGGATCGTTCACCGCGGCCGTCGCGTACAGGGCATGGAAACTGTCCTGCGCTCCCCAGGCCACCCGCAAGCTGGTGATGACGCCGGTCATGGTGGCCATGATGGTGCGCTCCACCCGCTCCACCATATTGGCCGCGGGTTCCTCGCGTCCGGCGTGGCAGCGTCCGGCCACGGCATCGCCGCCGCCGCAGGAAATCCGGGCCGTGGCCAGGGCCGAGGGATTGCGTCCTAAAAGACCTCGGTGGGCTTCGGCCTTGGTGAGCGCCATACCCTGGCCGCCGTGGCACACCACGCAGCCAACCGCTTCCGCCGGGTGGGAGCGGCTTATCTGGGTGATGCCTTGGTGGCAGGTCAGGCAGCGCTCAGGCCGTCCCGTGGCGGCGGGGGTGATCTCCAAGATGCGGGCGGGCTGGGATGCCGCCTCCGCCGCTTTGGCAGCGGCTTGGGACGGCGGCATGCCGGAAGCCCTGAGCCGCCGCTCCATCAATACAGCGCGCTTCTGGTTGATGGCCGCAACTTCCTCCTGCCAAGGCCTGCGGCCTTCCAGCCACCAGACCATAAAAAGCGAACCTGCCAGGGCCAAAGCGGCCAAGGCATAGGCCGCCGCCCAAACGGGCTTGCGCCAGGGATTGGAGAGAGCGGATGGCTTTGACTCAGGAGGCATCATGGGTTAGCCTGGCTATCAAAGGGCGTATCAGCTACCGGAGGCAGCCATGCAGGATCAAATTAGGCAACTGGCCGCGAC
>CAZDRW010000593.1:0-2553 GCA_964507555.1 uncultured Desulfarculaceae bacterium | reverse complement strand
CCGCTGTTCGGCTTAGGCGCCATCTACCTTGGCGGCGCGGTCTTGGCGGCTGTCATCTTGATCGCCGAGCAAGCCTTGGTGGCCTATAAGCGGGCCAACATACCCATGGCCTTTTTCACCCTCAACGGCGTGGTTTCGGTTATGCTCTTTTTTGCATTATTGGTTGATAGACTGGCGGGTGCTTGATTGCATCACCTTGAAACAGATCTTCGTTATTTAGGTGTCTTGGAAAAGGCGGTGCAGATAGCGGCCGAGCTGGGTCCCCAAGCGGCGGCGCGCTATGTGCGCTCGTCCTACCATCTGCTATCCAAGGTCTATCACCCCGACCTGCACAAAAGGAATCAGAAGGCGGCGGAAGAGGGACAGAGGAGATTAAACGCAGTGAAAGAGCGTCTCGATAAAACCAGCGATGATGAGCTTGCACGTTTTCTGGGCGGGCAAACCCGCACCAGCGACGGCCACCCGCGCATCCTGGTGGTGGAAGATGAAGACGGGCTCAGGGAAAACCTGGCCGACCTTTTGAACCTTGAAGGCTATCATGTGAAAACCGCCCCCAACGGGGTGCAAGGCATGGGGGCCCATCTGTCCTTCCGCCCGGAACTGGTCATAACCGACGTGGTGATGCCCATCATGGACGGGGTGGAGATGATCCGCCAGCTGCGCGGCAGGGACCCCAACCTCAAGGCCCTTTTCATCAGCGGCTTTTTCGGCACCCGTTCGGTGCGCCAGGAACTCATGGACGAAATCGAGCGCTTTGGCTATCCCATGCTGTCCAAGCCTTTCAAGCCCAGCGAGCTGTTCTCCCTGGTGCGGCAAGCTCTGGCCTAGTCGCCGGCGCAAGCTCCTTGGCGCGCCACATCCAATTATAATGCTGCCATTCAGGCGGAGTCCTATCCGCTCAAGATGTCATAGCCCGGCACAGGCTATGGACAGCTAGCGACTAGCCCGTGCATACTGTTTTTAGGTAACAATCTGGAGCCTTACTCCAACCGGGCAGGGCAGGTAATGGGTTCGCAGGAAAAATCCGACCGCCAGCCGGTAGCCGCCAAGCCGCCGGAAGATGCCGCGGGGCTTAAGGATAATAAGTGCGATCCGATTATTGCTTCTTCTGGAGCAGGCCCAAAAGCATCTCTCTTCCTCGCCTTGGCTGAAAACTTAGGCGCAGCGATTTTCGTCATCCAAAAAGATTGTTTCAAATACCTGAATCCCGCCGGCGAGAGGCTCTTGGGCTATGGCTTGGCAGATCTGGAAAACGTCTCGTTTAAGAACCTGGTGCACCCCGAATCTCGTGCGCTTTTGGAAAAACAGCTCGGCGCCCACTTAGCCGGTGATGTCTTGCCTGAAGGCTTTCGGTTTAAACTAAGCACCCACAGGGGTGCAGCATGGGCCGACTTCACCGGCTCCATGGTTCAGTTTCAGAATGAGCCCGCCCTGCTGGGGATTGCCCTTGGCATAAGCCAAGCCAGACAAGCCAAGACCAAATTCTGGGAATTGGAGGGGAGACACGCGCAGATAATCGACTTGTTGCCAGACCCCACCTTTGCGGTGGATCGCCAGGGAAGGGTCATTGTTTGGAACAAGGCCATGGAGAAGTTGAGCGACATCAAGGCCGGGGACATCTTGGGTAAGGGCGCTTATGAATATTCGCTGGTCTTCTGGGGAGAGCGACGTCCGATTTTAATCGATCTTGCCATGGACTGGGATGATAAGGTCGAAAAGCTCTATCCCTTTGTGAAACGGGAGGGAGACACGCTCATAACCGAAGCTTTCGCTCCCAACCTGCCAAGGGGTGGGGCGCAGCTATGGGGCCGTGCCACTGCTTTACATGATTCTCACGGAGCTATTATCGGCGCAATCGAGACTGTGCGCGACATCACCACACGCACCCAACTGGAGGAAAGCCTCCGCCAATCCGCCCAAAAACATCAAACCCTGGTTAACAGCCTGCCTTCGGGCGTGATAACCGTGAACTCTAACTTCAAAATCACTGAAATAAATAGGCAAGGCCAAATAATATTAGGGCGCTCCCAAGAGGAGGTGCTGGGAAGCTTTTGCGGAGATGTTTTGCGATCAGGCGCCTGCCAAAGCACCTGCCCCATCAAGGCTGCCATTAAAAGCAAAAATCACCAGGGGCCCATTGAGACCACCATTGTGCATAAGGAAAAGGGCCGCATCCCCATCAGTCTGCGCGCTGCCGGCCTATATGATTCCCTGGGCAACCTGACCGGAGGGGTGGAGGTTTTCCAAGATATAAGCGCCATCAAGGCTCTGGAGCGGGAGCGCGCCAACCTGGTTTCCATGTTCGCCCACGACATGAAGTCTCCCTTGGTGGGCATCCAGGGGTTTGCCCTGCGCATGCTGAAGCAAGACGAGACCGGTGACCAGAAAAAAAACCGCCAGTACTTGGAGGTTATCCGCAAGGAAGCGGCCAGGCTGGAATCGATCATAAATGATTTCCTGGATTTCGCCCGCCTGGAAACCGGCGGCCTCAAGCTTAACTTCAGCGCCACCGATCTTGACAAGGAACTCCTGGAATTGGTGGAGGCGCTTGGT
>CAZDRW010000592.1:0-2555 GCA_964507555.1 uncultured Desulfarculaceae bacterium | reverse complement strand
TGTCGCCGCCAACAAGGATGTGGTGAAAGGCCTAAACCGCTTCAAGGGAAAAATCAAGACCACGGTTACCGGCGGCTTTATCTGCGCGGTTCAGGCGCAGGCGACGCCCGAACCGGCCAGCATTTTTCTTCTGGCCGCGGCGCTTGGCCTGTGCTTGCTCTTTTACGCTAGGCGGGCCTGAAAAGCTGCACCCCAGACCCAAGAGACCGCCGCGTTAAAAGGCGCCTGCTCTTTAAGCTTCATCGCCCTTTTCGCGCTCTTGGTGGTCCGCTTTTTCTTGGGCCCACTCTTCCGTGCGCTGGAGCAGACGGCAGGCGGCGCAGATTTCCACAAAGGTGGGCGCGCCGCAGCGCGAGCAATGCCCGGAGGGCGCGGGCGCCGGAGGAGGCGAGCCTTTGCGGCGCAGAAAACCAAAGTAAAGGTCGCGCTTGGTTCCCGGCATGCGCTCCTCTAAAAGATTAACCGCCTCTTGATAGAACGGCAGGGTGGCGCCTTTGCTGCGCGGGCATTTGCCATAGGCGGCCGGCAGGTTAAGTGACTTGGCGAATGATTTTATCTCCGAGCCCGCGAGCCGGCACAAAGGCTTTATCTTGCGCACCAGGCCCCCGCCTCCATTAGCCTCCCCGTCACCGTCCATGCCCTCCAGCACCGGCCATTGACGATCCAGGTGGCCTTGATGGCCGCGGATCATGTTACCTAAGAGCCGCCCCGCCTCGTCGTCCAAATGATGCCCCGAGGCCAAGGTGTCGGCTCCCAGCTCCCGAGTAAGGCGGTTGAGGAAATAGCGCTTTAAAGTGCCGCACACTGAGCAGAACTCGCGGCGGTTGGCGCGGACTATGTCCAGCAAAGGCCGGCCCGTGAGATCAATCATGCTGCGCACCACAAGCTCACGGCCCAGGCGCTGGGCCATGGCTTGGCTGGCCTGCAGGGATTTCTCGCTAAAGGGTCCCAGGTCCAGGGTCAGGTGCAGGCCCACCGCGTCATAACCCAGATCGCACAGTATCTGCCAAAGCGTTAAAGAGTCCTTGCCGCCGCTAATGGCCGCCACCACCCGTTGGCCGGGTTTCAGCATGCCATATTTCTTAATGGCCTTTTCCACCTGACGCCGGATGAACACCCCCAAACACTCGTCGCAAAAGCGCACATTGTGCTGGGGAAAGCGGTGGTTGGCCGGGCCGCGGCAGCGGGTACATTTCATGCCTGGGTTGGTCATGGGCAAACTATAGCGCAGTCGGGCGATGGGGCCAAGGGGATGGGAGAGCTAAAGGCTAGGGTTTTTTAAAAAACGGCGCCGCGCATCGGCCTATGAACCGATCCCGCGGCGCCGTGCCTACTAGGTAAAGCTTTTACTTTACTGCGATATATTTTTTGTTCTTGCCAAAGGTCTTTTTGCCAATGCCTTTTACCTTCATCAGGTCTTCGGCGGTCTTAAAGTTGCCGTTCTTTTTGCGGTATGCCACGATGGCCTTGGCGGTCTTGGGACCCACGCCCGCGAACTTCTGCAGTTCCTTCTCGCTGGCGGTGTTGATGTTGATGGGCTTGGATAAAGCCTTCTTTTTGGCGGCCTTCTTTTTAGCGGCCTTTTGCTTGGAATCGGCGGTGGCCTTCTTTTCGGCTTTGGCGGCTGGCGCCTTGGTTTCCTTTTTCACCTCGGTCGTATCCGTGGCCTTGGCATCGGCGGCCAGGGACAGGCCCGCCCAACACATGGTCATCATCAACGCCAGAACCAAGGTAAACATTTTTTTATGAGCTCTCATCTTCTTTTCTCTCCTGATAGTGACGACAATAAATGAAGCCGCACCAAACCAGGACACCTGTTTTGGGCGTCACCTATAAAACCGGATTATGCTCCCGGTTCCCACCCTTCGCCAGTGGGGTTTTCACTTTTAATGCATTTTTTTAGGGTGGCAGCCGGCTGGATCAAAGCCGCTTCAAGTTTTTACTTGAACTAACGGCGCGGCCCCTCGCAGAGTTGGCATAATTAAAGACCGTGAGGTGGCAACCAGTGACCCTGGGCCTGATTACAACTAAAGATCCGTAGCTGCCTGGGGCCTTGCATGGTTACAATTGCCATTTTTGTAAGAAAATCATAACATAGGCCCAGGCAGGGACACAGAAGACCACCCTATCACTTATTGTGACCACCTGCGGGCGCTCACTTTTGCAGCCGCTCCAAGGTTATTCACGCGGTGCGCTAGGCGAAACAAGACATGGTCATGACACCTTACAGCATGATTATTTGCGGCCTGATCAAACCCATGGCCAGAGTCTTGGCGCTCTCTGTTCTTTTATTCATCGCGCTCATTACCCTGTGTGCGCTTTCCCCCGCCTTGCCCGCCCGGGCCGCGGAGGCCAACGCCATCCTAACCTTGCAGCCGGATCAGGAATCGCGCCGCCTGGGACCCTATCTGGAAATCCTGGAAGACCCCGGCGCCAAGCTGGAGATCACCCAGGTTGCCAATCCCGCCATGGCCGGGCGCTTCCAGCCGCTCAATTCGGAGACCGTCAGCTTGGGCGTGAGCGCTTCGGCCTTTTGGCTGCGCTTCCGGCTTTTG
>CAZDRW010000591.1:0-2557 GCA_964507555.1 uncultured Desulfarculaceae bacterium | reverse complement strand
ATCAAGGGCCTCGCTGGAAGCCCGGCCCAGCCCACCGCAATCTTCAACGAGTTTATCTTGCTGAACATGCCTGGTTTCAGCTTGGCAGGCTCTTTTTTTTCATAAGAGCGGCTCGGCTCAAAGCCACCTTGGGCCTGGCGACCACCTCCAGGCCGGCCCGGGAGGCGGCGCCCAGGGATTGCTCGAAATCCAACAAAGCTACGTGCCCTTTGGGCTCAGCCAGAAAGAGCTGGCCGCCTTGGGTTAAAAGCGATGCCACCTCGGCTAAAAATGCCGGCTGCACTTCGACTTCATGCAGCATCCAAAAGCATAGGGCGAAATCTACTTGGCCTTGCAGATCAATTAAGCCTATGCCGTTGCCGCCCGTCAAATGCGGCAAGACTACTTTATCAAGCCCCGCCCTGGCCGCCCTTTTCCCCAAGAGGCTTAGCATCTTCTTCTGTTGATCCACCGCGTAAATCTTGCCGCTGTCTCCGACCAGCCTGGCCAAACTCAAGCTGAAATAGCCACGGCCGCAGCCGAGATCCAAACATGTCATGCCCGGGCCGACATAGGGCGCCAGCATGGTATCCGGCGGATGCACTAATTTGCGAAGGGGATTGTCGAAAGCGTAGCTGAACCACCAGGGGCACACATGGTCGGCCATGAAGGCTCTTCTCCTAAGACAGATGGAACCAGTAGCAATTAATACCACAAATCTGGCGGCCCTAGGTTACAACTTTTAGGCAGTTTAAGGTGTGCAGCTCGCATATACGGTTTTACACCCCTCCTGTAATTTTAACTTAACAAAAAGCATCCCGCATAGCAAAGAAGGCAGGCGTAGGCTGTCAGACCTGCTAAAAATAATCTCTTGCCCAAGCATGAACGCCCAACCGGCCGATCAGACCGCCAATATGCCGCCAATATGGCCTAATAAACTTTCTATTACGGCAATATTGCCGTAATTAACTTACATGCCTCAGCCAGCCAAAAGCGGTATAATTGCCGCCTTTGTGAGTTATGTTTTGTGTTTTGTTGACATAACAGCTAGTTTGCTTAATCAGTATCACTTATTTTTAACTTGACACAAGGCCCTGCTTAATGGAAAAAAGGCAAGGGTTGCCTATTCAGTTAAACTAAAAAAGTATTACGCCCCGATTGGGCCGCCGGCCAATTCCGGCCAAGGGTAGAAGCGCCCCCCGTCCGAGGGCCACGGATTACTTCAGACAAGGAGAAAATTCAATGAACCTCCATCGTCCCAATGCCAATGAGGCACTGCAAACCAAGAACCGCTCCCGCTCCGTAGCTCCCCAATCGGGAATCTGCTCCCGCTGCGTTGACGGTTGCAAGGGTAACTGCGATCTCTTCAACGCCACCTTCCGCGGCCGCGAACTGCTTTACCCTACGCCCTTTGGCGACATCACCGCCGGCAGCGACAAAGACTATCCGGTGGACTACTCTCATCTAAACATCATGGGGTATGCCCTGGGCGCCGAAGGCGTTCAGGCCGATCCCGATCACGCCACCTTCCCGGCGGTTAACACCGAGACCGCTTTTGGCGCCGCCAAAAACAAAGTCAAGATGAAGATTCCCATGTTTACCGGCGCCTTGGGCTCCACCGAGATCGCCCGTAAAAACTGGGAGCATTTCGCCATCGGCGCCGCCATCACCGGCATCAGCCTGGTCTGCGGCGAAAACGTCTGCGGCATCGACCCCAAACTCAAATTCAAGAAAAATGGCCAGGTTTCCGAGGCTCCCGACATGCGGCGCCGCGTTGAGGAATACCGCCGCTTCCATCAAGGTTATGGCGACATCCTGGTGCAGATGAACGTGGAGGACACCCGCCTGGGCGTGGCCGAGTACGTGCTCGACAAGCTGGGCGTAGAGACCATCGAGCTCAAGTGGGGCCAGGGCGCCAAATGCATCGGCGGCGAGATCAAGGTCCATACTTTGGAGCGGGCCCAGGAACTGCAGAAGCGCGGCTACATCGTGACCCCCGACCCCTCCAACAAGGCCGTGCAGAAAGCTTTTAAAGACGGCGCCATCAAGGAATTCGAGCGTCACTCCCGCCTGGGCTTCGTGGACCAAGAGGGCTTCATGAAAGAGGTGGAGCGCCTGCGCAAGTTGGGCGCCAAGCGCGTAACCTTAAAAACCGGCGCCTACCCCATGCGCGAGCTGGCGATGGCCATCCGCTGGTCCTCCGACGCCGGCATCGACCTTCTTACCATCGACGGCGCCCCCGGCGGCACCGGCATGAGCCCCTGGCGCATGATGTCCGAGTGGGGCGTGCCTTCCATCTACCTGCACTCCATGGCATATGAGATGTGCGAGCGTTTGGAGTACAAAGGCGCCTGGGTGCCGGACATCGCCTTCGCCGGCGGCTTCAGCTCCGAAGACCATATCTTCAAGGCCTTGTCCCTGGGCGCCCCCTACTGCAAGGCCGTCTGCATGGGCCGCGCGCTCATGATCCCGGGCATGGTGGGCAAGAACATCGGCCGTTGGCTCCAGGGCGAGGACGGCGGGCTTCCCTCCACCGTCAGCAAGTTCGGCACCACCAAGCAGGAAATCTTTGTGTGCT
>CAZDRW010000590.1:0-2566 GCA_964507555.1 uncultured Desulfarculaceae bacterium | reverse complement strand
TCGGCATTAAGCTCCAGTAGTTTCAAATAGCCCCGGACGCCTTGCAGGATATTGTTGAAGTCGTGGGCAATGCCTCCGGCCAGGGTTCCGATAGCTTCCATTTTTTGAGAGTGCTGCAATTGGGCTTGCAGGCGTGCCTTTTCCTCTTCAGCCCGCTTTATCTCGGTGATGTCCTTAAAGGTGCCCATTACCGCCAGCCCGCCTTCGTAATGAACAATGGACATGTAAGAGTTAACCAAGATGCGACTGCCATCTTTGGCGATGATCTCCATCTCAAATTCGCTGGGCACCTCCTCGCCGGCAACCCGGCGCAGATGCATTTCCGCCAATTTGCCCCGGAATTCCGGCGCAACCAAGCTCAGGAAGTCCCTGCCGATCAATTCCTGGGCGGGGTAGCCCGCCATCTGCACCACCCGCTCGTTGATGTGCTTTATGATGCCGTCTTGCACCAAAAACACCACGTCCTGCATGTTCTGGGTCAAGGTGCGGTATTTTTCTTCGCTTTCCCGCAAAGCTTGCAAGGCCATGCGGCGTTCGGTCACGTCACGGCCTACTCCAATGATCTCCACCACTTTCCCATCATCATCCAGGATGGCGGTATAAGCCCAGGAAAGCCAGCGCCAGCCATATTGGGTATTAGCCCGTTGCTCCATCTGGGCCGAATAGGGCGGGCTCAAAAGGCGCTCCATGGCCTTGGCCGTGGCTTCCCTGTCCTCCACATGAACCAAAGGTACGAAGGTATTGCCCAGAAGCTCTTTTTCCGTCTTTCCGAAAAGCTGGCAATAGGAAGGACTCACAAACAGAAAGCGGCCCTCAACATTAACCTTGACCACCAGATCCGATTGGTTTTCAACCAGAATGCGGTATTTCTCCTCGCTCTCCCTTAGCGCCTTTTCCGCTTGCTTGCGCTCGGTGATGTCCACCGCGACCGAGACCAGGCAACGCTCCCTCCCGATGGTGATCTCCTCTGATGAAAGGAGCATGCTTCGGACCTGCCCGCCCTTGCCGCGAAACTCCACTTCTTTATTGCTCACCGAGCCGTTGCGCTCTATTTCTTCGACCACTTCCCGCCGTTTGGCAAAATCAACCCACAAACCGGTTTGCAAGGTGGTCTTGCCCAAGAGCTCTTCCCTGGTGTAGCCCATGGAGCGCAGAAAAGCCTCGTTAACCTCCAGATAGCGGCCATCGGCCAGGGTGGTGATGAGCACCCAAAAAGGGCTTTGCCGGAAGGCCTTGGCGTACTTCTCCTCGCTCTCGCGCAGCGCCGCCATGGCCAGGCTGTTATCGGTGATATCCGTGACCATGGAAATCATGCAACCTTGGCCATTGATCTGAATCGTTTCCGCCGAAAATAGCCCTATCCTCAAGTCCCCGTCTTTAGTTCGGAACTTGAGGGTATTGCACGCCGATGATCCGCCTTGCCTGATCTGCTCCACGATTCGGTTTCTGTCCGACAGATCGTGCCAGATGCCCAGTTCAGACGCGGTTTTTCCGATGGCTTCTTCCTTGGCGTAACCCATGATCCGTTCGAAGGCCTCGTTCACTTCCAGATAACGGCCCTCTTCAAGGGTGGCGATCACAACCATCACCGGGGTTTGGCGGAATGCCTTGGTATATTTTTCGTTGCTTTGCCTAAGCTCCTCTTCGGCCTTGCGCCGCTCGGACACGTCCTGGATCATGCCGTCGATCCAGGTGAGGCTACCGTCGGCGCCAAAGGCAGCGGTGGAGGTCAGCGAGCCCCAGAATTGGCTGCCGTCCTTGCGGCGCAGCAGTAATGCCTTGTTGCGCACCACGCCGTTTTGCAGCAACTCCTCTATGAAGAGTTCTCTTTCCTTGGGATTTGCGTAAAGGTCGGCTACGCGGGCGTCCAGGAATTCTTCCACGCTGTCATAGCCAAAAAGATCGGCCATGGCCGGATTGGCCCGCAGAAAGCGTCCTTGGGGACCGCCGGTGTTACGGTAGATGCCCACGTCGAGATTGTTCACCAAGGTACGATAGTTATCGTCGCCCTGGTAGAGCCCGTCCTCGCCGACTTGGCGTCCCGCCCGGCGGGCCTCCAACTCATTTGCGCGCTGCCGTAAGGAATCCAAGCGACTTAGTCGGGATTCCTTGCTGTCATGGTTAGCGACCATTACTCTCTCATGCGGAAATCGGGACGCATTTATGGCATCCCTAACAAGGCAGGCACTGTATCGGAGGCCATCTCCTCGGGAGCATGACCGTTTTTATAATTAGCACCTATTGCCGCCATCGCGCAAGCTAATGATATGTCAGCCCAACGCATAAAAGTGCCTTCTTGAAAACCGCATACCGCCGCATGATAGACTTATTGACGCCATTAGTTAAAAAAATGTAAACCATTTGCGCCGCTAGAACGTCTCCCCATCAAACAGATCATGAAACGCTGTCATTCCCAATAGGCCAGAGGCAAATGCAGGAGCAATCAGCAGCCCAAACCCGAGCCCCAACCCACACGGTGGAATGGACGGCGGCCCTGGCCCAAAAGGCCGGGCGAGGCGATCGGGCGGCGTTTGACAAATTGGTTGACCTATTTTGGCCGGATGTG